>NZ_JBDPMJ010000015.1:0-222292 GCF_039880665.1 Nonomuraea sp. B5E05 | reverse complement strand
TGGCCAGCGTCAACCGGCCGTCACGCCAGCGGAACGCCGAGCGGGTGTACTCCGCCGACGCCCGGGACTTCTTCCGGGACTTGAACGTGGGGTACTTGGCGCGCTTGGCGAAGAAGTTCGCGAACGCCGCCTGAAGATGCCGGAGCGCCTGCTGAAGAGGGACCGACGACACCTCGGACAGGAAGTCGTGGTCTCCGCTGCGCTTCCACGCCGTGAGGGCGGCCGAGGACTCCACGTAGGAGACGCGGCGGCCTTCCATGGTGTAGGCGCGGGTGCGCTCTTCGAGTGCCTTGTTGTAGACGAGGCGGACACAGCCGAACGTCCGGGCAAGCTCGGAGGCTTGCTCGGGGGTCGGGTAGAAGCGGTACTTGTAGGCCCGCTTCACGATCTGCGCCACGCCTCACATGCTACCCCACGATCAGCTAAGGGCCGCGTGTGTGTTCGATACGCCGGTTCGCCTGACGGCGAATCGGCTGCCCCTGTCCTGCTCCGCAGGGGTCCGATTCCTCCCCCGCCTGAAGGCGGGGGTTTCCACGGAGGTATCTGATGAGGATCACTTCGCTGGAGCCCGCACGGTGCCTGCCGGTGCCGGACGCCGGGTTCGGCGCCCTGCGGACCGAACGCGGCAACCTGCCGCTCGAAAGCGTGGACGTGGCCGCCGGCATCTCGGGGCTCATCGCCGGGGTCGAGGTCACCCAGGGCTTCAGGAACCCGTTCGACGTCACCCTGGAGGCGACGTACGTCTTCCCGCTGCCCGACCGGGCCGCCGTGACGGGGTTCAGGATGGAGGCCGACGACCGGGTCATCGAGGGCGTGCTGAAGGAGCGCGGCCAGGCCAGGGCCGACTACGACCAGGCGCTGCGCGAGGGCAGGCGGGCGGCGATCGCCGAAGAGGACCGGCCGGACGTCTTCACGATCAGAGTGGGCAACATCCTGCCCGGCGAGCGCGTCTCGGTCCGGCTGACCATGAGCCAGCCCTTGCCGTACGAGGACGGCGCGGCCACGTTCAGGTTCCCGCTGGTCGTCGCGCCGCGCTACATCCCGGGCACCCCCATCGACGGGCGGCCCGCCGGCGACGGCGCCGCACCCGACACCGACGCCGTCCCGGACGCGTCCAGGATCAGCCCTCCCGTCCTGCTGCCCGGCTTCCCCGACCCGGTACGGCTCTCGCTCAGCGCGCGCGTGGACGCCTCGGGCCTGGAGCTGCGCGAGCTGGCCTCCAGCCTGCACGTGGTCGAGGAGGAGGGCCACACGGTCCGCCTGCGTCCTGGCGAGCGGCTCGACCGCGACTTCATCCTGCGCATGTCGTTCGAAGCGTCCACGTCGTTGCAGCTCGACGGCGGGGACACGTTCGCGCTGACCGTCGTGCCGCCGCCGCTGCAGGCCACGCGCGCGCCCCGCGACGTGGTGCTGCTGCTCGACCGCTCCGGCAGCATGGGCGGCTGGAAGATGGTGTGCGCGCGCCGGGCCGCCGCGCGCATCGTGGACACGCTGACGCCCCAGGACAGGTTCGCGGTGCTGACCTTCGACTCCGTGGTGGAGCAGGCGTTCGAGGGCCTGGCGGAGGCGTCCGACCGCAACCGTTACCGCGCCGTCGAACATCTCGCGCGGGTCGACGCCCGCGGCGGCACCGAACTGCTGGAGCCGCTGCTCCAGGCCGTCGCCCTCCTGGGCGCCACGTCCGGGCGCGAACGCGTCGTCGTGCTGGTCACCGACGGCCAGGTGGGCAACGAGGACCAGATCCTGGAGCAGGCCGGCGGGGCGCTGTCGGCCATGCGCGTGCACACCGTCGGCATCGACAGGGCCGTCAACGCCGGGTTCCTCGGCCGGCTGGCCGGGCTGGGCGCGGGGAGGTGCGAGCTGGTCGAGTCGGAGGACCGGCTCGACGCCGCCATGGAGCAGATCCACCGCAGGATCGGCGCTCCCCTGGTCACCGACCTGTCGATCAAGGGCCTCGACCTGGAGCCGGACACGGTCACGCATCTCGGCTCGGTCTTCCCCGGCGTGCCCCTGCGGGTGTTCGGACGGTATCGCGAGGGCTCCTCGCTGACCGTGCACGGCATGGCGGCCGAGGGGCCGTGGGAGCAGCAGGTCCCGGGCGTGACGGTGGACCATCCGGCCATCCGCGCCGTCTGGGCCCGTACGCACCTGCGCGAGCTGGAGGACCGCTACGCCATGGGCGAGCACGACCTGGAGTCCAGGATCGTGCGCACGTCCCTCGACAACGGTGTGCTCTGCCGCTTCACCGCGTACGTGGCGATCGACACCAGGCAGGTCGCCGAGGGCGGTCCCGAGCACCGCGTCATCCAGCCGGTCGAGCCGCCCAGCGGATGGGAGATGCCGCGGAGCGCGGCGCCGATGGGCGCCTTCGGGCACACGATGATGGCCGCCGCGCCGGCGGCCGCCGTACACATGCGGCAGCCTCAGGGCTTCGCCCCGGGCACGGAGCAGGGGCTGCTCGGCGATGCCGGCGCCGTCGGCCCGCTTCCGGCGCCGGGAGCTCCCGCGCGGCCGGGCTCGCCTCGCGGCAGTGCCCGCTCCCGGAGGTCCGGTCCGCGGCGCGCTGACCCGGTGGCGTCGGTACGGCCTCAGCTGGTGGCCGAACTCGGCAGGCTGACGGCGCTTCCCGCGCCCGACCTGCTCTACCTGGCCGACCTGGGCTCGCGGCTGGCCGCGCTGGCCGCGTACCTCGGGGGAAACGAGGAACTGGCGGCGCTGGCCCGCGAGCTGGAGGCGGCCGAGCGGCCGGGCGCGGACGCTCAGGCGCTGCACGACCGCGCCGTCGCGGTCCTCACCGCGCTCGTCGGCCACTCCGCCGCACCGGACCCGTCCTCGGGGCCGGAGGCTCTCGGTGAGCCTCGAGAGGGTCGCGGCTCGTTCTGGAAGCGCACCTAGTCACCGGGCGGTCACATGATCGGCGTCCACTCCTTCAGCAGGACGACCTCGTAGCCGCCGACCTCCGTGTACGGGTCCCGGAGGAGGATCTCCCGCAGGTCCTCCTCCCCGGGCACCTCGTAGACGTGCAGCGCCCCGGTGTCGTCCGCCCACGGCCCGGCGGTCACCAGCCGCCCCTCCTCCTTGAGCCCGCGCAGGTGCTCCCGGTGCGCGGGCCGGGCGGCGAGCCGCCGCGGGTCGCCGTCGAAAGCCAGGTGCAGTACGTATCTCGCCATGCCCCGCACGCTAGACCGGCCCTGTCCTTTCACTCAGCATCGTGGGGCACGGCGATGGTGTATATCGGGATACATGACGTACACGCTGGCCGACCTGCCGATGTTCGCCCGGCTGGGAGAGGAACGGTTGCGCGGCCTGGCGGCGCGGCGCAGGCGCTACCCGGCAGGGCAGGTGCTGTGCTCCGAGGGCGATCCCGCCGGCCACCTGATCGTGCTGCTCGACGGGCGGGTCAAGGCCGGACGGGTGAGCGCGGAGGGCCGGGAAGTGGTCCTTGCCGTGGAGGCGGCGCCGGTCGCGTTCGACAAGACGGCCCTGCTCGTGGACGGGCCGCACCGGGCGACGCGCACGGCCCTGACGGCGGTGGAGGTCGCGTACGTGCCGCGCTCCGCCGTGCTGGAGCTGGTCGCCGGCGAACCGGAGGTCGCGGCGCGGCTGCTGCGCACGCTGGCCGCGACCGTGCGCGATCTCGACGAGCGGCTCACCGACGCGGCGGTGCGCGACGTGCCGACGCGCGTGGCGGCCTGGCTGGTACGCCGCTGCGCCGGCGGCCGGGTGCCGCTCCACGGCGGCCAGGCGGGCTTGGGGGCCGAGATCGGCGCGACCCGGGTGAGCGTCAACCGCGCACTGCGCGGGTTCGAGCGCCGGGGATGGGTCGAGATCTCCACCGGCGAGGTGGTCGTGCTGGATCGTCTGGCCCTCTCCCGCCTGGCCGCCGTCCCGATCCCGGCGCCCTGAGTCCCGGCGGAGCGTCCGCGTCGTCTGGAGGCCGTCCGGCTGCTCATACCCTGAAGAGGTGACGACACTTGTCCTGGACGGCGGCCTGTCCACCCAGCTCGAACGGCTCGGCGCGGATCTGCGCGACGCGTTGTGGTCGGCGCGGCTGCTGCTGGAGGAGCCGGAGCTGATCCGGCAGGCGCACGCCGGCTATTTCGCGGCGGGCGCCGATGTGGCCACGACCGCCAGCTACCAGGCCACGATCCCGGGCTTCGCCAGGCGCGGGCTCGACGTGGCGCAGGCCGAGCGGCTGCTCAGGCTGTCGGTCGAGCTGGCGGGACAGGCCCGCGACGAGGCCGGCGGCGGGCTGGTGGCGGCGTCGGTCGGCCCCTACGGCGCCTACCTGGCCAACGGGGCGGAATACACCGGCGACTACGACCTCGACGAGGACGGCCTGTTCGCCTGGCACCTGCCGCGCTGGGAGATCCTCGCCGGGGCGGGGGCCGACCTGCTGGCCTGCGAGACGATCCCGTCCCGTCACGAGGCGCGGGCGCTGGCCCGGCTGCTGAGCCACACGCCGGAGGTCAAGGCGTGGGTGAGCTTCTCCTGCGGGGACAGCGAGCGCCTCAATGACGGGACACCGATCCGGGAGGCCGCCGCGCTGTTCGCGGGGCATGCGCAGGTGGTGGCGGTCGGCGTCAACTGCACCGCGCCGCGCCACATCCCCGGGCTGATCTCGTGCCTGTCGGGCGCGCTGCCCGTGGTGGTCTATCCCAACTCGGGCGAGTCGTGGGACCCGGCCGGTCGCCGCTGGGTGGGCCTGGCCGACCCGATCGAGTACGGCCAGGCCGCCAAGGAGTGGCAGCGGGCGGGTGCGTCGCTGATCGGAGGTTGCTGCCGGACGACTCCCGAGCACGTCCGGCAGATCCGCGCCCACCTGTCCTGAGCGCCCGCCGGTGGCGCTAGACGGTGACCGCGGCGGCGCCGCCGCGGCGGCCCAGCACGCGGTCGAGCGCGAACGCGCCGCCGCCGCTGAAGCCGATGGCCAGGCTGGCAGCCGCCAGGGCCAGGACGAACTCGTAGCCGCCCTCGCCGGCGGCGAAGCCGTTCCCGCCGTGCACGAAGACGATCGCGCCCACCATGGTGAGCGCCAGCAGCGAGCCCACGATCGGCAGCGCGGCGCCGGCGATGAGCGCGAGCCCGCCCACGACCTCCAGCGTGGCCACCGCAGGCGCGGCCACACCGGCCAGCGGGATGCCGACGGACTCGAAGAACTTGGTGGTGCCCGCGATGCCCATGGTCGCGAACTTCTGGTAGCCGTGGACGACGAAGATCACGCCGACGGCGATCCTCGCGAGCAGCAGGACGATGGGGCGCGCCTGTTCGATCATGCGACCTCCTTGATTGTCGTTCAGTTTTGAACGACAACTCTAGCCGTGATGTTTAAAGCCGAACAACAAGTCAGGCCGCCGAGTCAACGACCTGTTCTCAGGAGCGGCGCGGCCTGCGCCTACACTGAGGCGGTGATGGACCCCCGATGGCTGGACGCGACGGAGATGGCGGCGTGGCACGCCTTCGTGTCCACTTTTCACCTGCTGGAGCGCCGCATCGAGGAGCAGCTCAAGGCCGCGGCGGGGCTGACGCACCCGCAGTATGAGATCCTGGTGCACCTCTCCGCCGCCCCCGGCCGCCAGATGCGCATGACGGAGCTGGCCAGAGACGTCGTGGCGTCGAAGAGCGCGCTGACGTATCAGATCACCCAGCTGGAGAAGGCCGGCCTGGTGGAGCGGGCGCACTGCCCCTCGGACGAGCGCGGGGTGCTGGCGGTGCTCACCGACGCGGGCATGCGCTGCCTGGAACGGGTGGCGCCCGGCCACGTGGAGGTGGTGCGCGCCTATCTGATCGACCGGCTCAGCCGTGAAGAGCTGCATACGATGACGACCGCCATGCGGAAGACGGAACGTGCCTTACGGTCGTCCCACTGAGACGTGACGTGGCTTCGGCATGCCCGGAGGCACGCGCAGCCCATGAGTGGAGGACGGTCACGCGAGAGCACCACCGTCCGGTGTGACTCTACGTTAGCACGCCGTCGCAGGGAGCGACCATTACCGCCGTCTAGCTCTTGCCCGCGGCGGCGCGCGCGGCCCGCTCCATCTCGACGCGGGCGCTGGCGGCGTACTTGTCGACGTATTCCTGCTCCGACAGCTCCATCAGCGCGTACATGATCTCGTCGGTCACCGCGCGCAACACCAGCCGATCATCCTCCATCCCGTAATAGCGGGAGAAGTCGAGCGGCTTGCCGAACCTGACGCCCGGCCTGATGCCGAGCTTGGGCAGCGGCCGCCCGGGCGGCATCATCTCGTACGTGTTGATCATGGCCCAGGGGATGACCGGCACCCGGGACTCCAGCGCGAGCCGGGCCACGCCGGTCTTGCCTTTGTAGAGGCGCCCGTCGGGCGAGCGGGTGCCCTCGGGATAGATGCCCAGGATGTGGCCCTCGCGCAGGATGCGCAGCCCGGTGCGCAGCGCGGCCTCGCTGGCCTTGCCACCCGACCGGTCGATCGGCACGGTGCCGACGCCGCTGAAGAACAGGCGGGTGAAAAAGCCTTTCACGCCACGCCCGGTGAAATAGTCGGCCTTGCCCAGGGAGATGACCTTGCGGCGGATCTGCAGCGGCCCGAAGAAATGGTCGGCGAACGACAGGTGGTTGCCGGCCAGGATCGCCGGCCCCTGCCTGGGCACGTTTTCCGCGCCTTCGGTCCACGGCCTGAAGACAAGGTGGAGGATCGGCCCCAAGATGGCCTTGACCACCCAGTAGAACACCCCGGCACCTCTTCCTCAGCGCATTGTCGGCGATCAGAGTCATCTTCCCATCCCGCGGGGGATGCTCCTACACCACCTCTCGCACAAACACCCTAGAACGTGCGACGATCGGGCCGTTCCGGGATGAAATTGCCGGAATGAAACAGCACGGAGGAGCTGTTATGCCGCTCATGCCAGGCGCGGAGTCCTACCACCACGACGCAGGACAGGTCGGGGTGCTGCTGTGCCATGGGTTCACCAGCACGCCCCAGTCGCTGCGACCGTGGGGCGAGTTCCTGGCCGGGCACGGGGTGAGCGTCTCGCTGCCCCGCCAGCCCGGGCACGGCACCCGGTGGCAGGAGATGAACCGTACACGCTGGGAGGACTGGTACGCCGAGGTGGAGAAGGCGTTCGAGATCCTTCAGGGCCGCTGCACGGAGGTGTTCGTGGCAGGGCTGTCGCTCGGGGGCTGCCTGGCGCTGCGGCTGGCCGAGGTGCACGGCCCGGCGATCAGGGGCGTGATCGTGGTCAACCCGTCGATCGCGAACGACGTGCCCCTGATGAGGCTGGCCCCGCTGCTGAAATGGTTCGTGCCGTCGGTGCCCGGCGTCGCGGGCGACGTCAAGAAGCCCGGCGTGACCGAGCTGGCCTACACCCGCACCCCGGTGAAGGCGGCCGCCTCGCTGCCGGAACTGTGGTCGCTGGTGCAGGCCGACCTGGCGAAGGTGACACAACCGCTTTTGGTCTTCCGCAGTGCCGATGACCACGTGGTGAAGCCGGCGAGTGTGGCGATCATCCGTGAGAAGGTGCCGCAGGCCACGATCGAGGAGCTTACCGATAGCTACCATGTTGCGACGCTGGACAACGATGCCGACAGGATCTTTGCCGGGAGCCTCGGCTTCATCCGGACACATGCCTCGGTACCCTTGCAGAGGGACTGATCGCACCCAGGGGGAAGTCGCGATCGCTGTGGAGAGGCCCATCTAGGTGACGCCCCAGAGTGACGAGGACGAGGTCTGGCGGCAGATCGTCGCGTCCTTCAACGACACCGCCGAGCGCGACTCGGCCGACCAGCCATGGCCGGACAGCGAAAACGTCCCCGCCGAACCCACCCGCAGGGTGGTCAAGCCCTCCGAGGAGCCCGCGGCCGAGCCCGACGGGCCGGACGAGCCCGAAGGCGACACGGACCCGCGTGACGACGGCGACGAGGAGGACGAGGGTCACTTCGTGCCGCCTCCGCCGCCTCCCCTGCCCAAACTCGACCTGCCGACCAAGCTGGCGTGGGTGGCGCTGTTCGGCGGCCCCGCCTACCTCCTGGTCGCCGCGATGGCCAACTGGCACATGGAGGGGTGGGCGCTGTTCACGGCGGTGGCGGCGTTCATCGGCGGGTTCGTGGCGCTGGTGGTGCGCATGGGCGACGGCCCGCCGTCCAACGACTCGGGCTGGGACGACGGCGCCGTGTTGTGAGGCCCCGCCTTACGACTTCGACGTGGTGGTCTTCGGCGCGAACGCCTCCACCACGTCGGTGTAGCGGTCGGCGGTGTCGACCGCGTGGCCGACCGCCCAGACCGCGCCCTTGCCCGCGAGATAGGCCACCGCCTGCAGGCGCACGCTGCTCCTGCCGTGCTTGGCGCGGCCACGGATGATCTCGCAGTCGCCCTTCTCGCAGCGCATCATGAACGGCTCCCCCGCCCGCGACGGGTCGTAGCCGGCCATCCAGTAGCGGCCCTTGCCGTCGCCCGTCACGCCGTAGAGACGGGCCTCGGAGCGGGGCAGCCGCTGCTCACGCCAGCGCTTGCCGTTCCAGGTCAGCACGAGCGGGGTGATGTCGCCGGGGCCGTGGTAGACGCCGCCGACGGCCATCGCCCGCTTGGAGCTGTCGACGTGCACGTCACGCAGGTAGCCGCCGGGGATCGAGGGCACCGGCATGGACTTCCACGAGCTGCCGGACTGGTGCACGATCAGCGGCTCGGTGCCGGTGTCGCCGACGGCGAACCCGTCCGCCACCGCGTAGAGCGCCCCCTTCTCCTTTGTCTCGTGGACGGTCCAGGAGGCTCCGTGGCCGGTGAGGATGAGCCCCTTCTTCTCGCGGCTGCCGACCGCGACGATCCGCCCCGACTTGGCGTCGATGCCGCCGAGCCAGTCGCCCGCCCGCAGGCCCTGCGGCCTGACCCGGTCGAACCCCGTCGCATCGCCGTGCGCGAGAAAGGGCAGCCCGTCGTGGCCGTCGCCGACCGTCCACACGTCGGACGCCGACACGGCGGCCAGGCCGCGCAGGTTTCCCGCGGCCGTGGCGTCGCGCACGGGCACCTCCGCCCAGCTCTTGCCGTTCCAGTGCCGGATGGCCCCGCGGTTCTTCCAGACGTCCCAGATCTCCTGCTGGCCCACGGCCCACACGTCGTCGGCCGAGATCGCGAGCACGTCGGAGAGCGAGCCGTCAGCCTGGAGGCGCACGCTGGTCGACTCCTGCCACGCCTCGATCGTGGCAGGACGGGGTTCGGCATGCGCGGCGGGCGAGGCCTGTGTCAAGGCCACGGACGTCGCCAAGAGCAAAGAGAGCGCACGCCGCTGAGAGCGACGGGTCATGATTGAATGCTACGGGCTCGCGAGCCCCTCTTGCCCGTTACAGCCCAACTCGCAACTCTGCGATGACCGGCAGATGGTCGGAGGCGGCGCCCAGATCGGCCATCGGGGCGTCCACTCCCCCGCAGGAGACGACACGCGCGTCGCGCGCGGCGAACACCCCGTCGATGCGCGCGGACGGCCGCCGCGCGGGGAAGGTCAGCCCGTCGCCCTCGGGCGCCACCGCGTAACAGTCGGCCAGCCGCGCGGCGAGATAACGCCAGGCGGGCTGGCGGTCCTGCTCGTTGATGTCGCCGCCGAGCACCACCGTCGCGTCCAGCCGGGTGGCCGCGCGTTCCACCAGCGCCACGGCCTCCGCCGCGTGGTGCACCCTGGCCGGGTCGTTGAGGTCGAGGTGGAGCGCGCCGACGGCCAGCCGGGTCCCCTCCGCCTCCACCACGGCGATCGCCAGCCCGCGCCGCTCCAGGCCGAAGAAGGCCCGCAGCGCGTGGCTCTCGGCGTGCAGCACGCTGACGCGGGGCCCGGTGAACACGGCGACGCCACCGAGCCTGCCCGGGGTGGCCGGCCGCAGCCCCGCCGCCGCGGCCAGGGCCCGGCGCCTGGCCCGCCAGCGTACGAACCTGGGCGCCTCCTGCACGCACAGCACGTCGGCGCGCATGGCGGTGATGACCCTGGTCAGCGCGGGAACGTCGTCGCGCAACCCGTGCAGGTTGTAGGTCGCTACGCGGATCGTCACGTAGGGGGTGACTAGCGGCGCCTGGCCAGGTCGGCGGCGCCCACCACGCCGGCGGAGGCGCCCAGCTCCGCCAGCTTGACCTCGGCCAGCGGCCGGTGCCCGTGCCCGGTGAGCCGCTCGGCGAAGGTCTCGCGCGCCCGGTCGATGAACAGGTCGGCGGCTCGGGACACCCCGCCGCCCACGATGAAGCAGCCGGGGTCGAGCACCGCGGCCAGATCGGCCATGCCCTGGCCCAGCCAGTCGGCGAGGTTGCCGAACGCGGCCAGCGAGGCTTCGTCGCCCAGCCGCGCGGCCTCGGTGACCTCCTCGCCCTCGATCTTGCCGCCGGCCAGCCCCAGCAGGATCCCGGCCCGCTCCGGCTCCGCCTCGGCGATCTTCCTGGCCTCCTTGACGAGGGCCTGACCGCTGGCGTACTGCTCCCAGCAGCCGATGTTGCCGCAGCCGCACGGCCGACCGCCGGGCAGCACCTGCATGTGGCCCAGCTCGGCGCCCATGCCCCAGCGACCGCGGTAGAGAGCGCCGTCGAAGACCAGGCCGCCGCCGATGCCCGTGCCGAGCGTGATGCAGACCACGTGAGACTGGCCCCGCCCGGCGCCGAACCTGGTCTCACCCCAGGCCATGGCGTTGGCGTCGTTCTCGATCACGACCGGCAGTCCGAGCAGGCCGCTGATCTTCTTCTGCAGCGGCTCCTCGCGCCAGGCCAGGTTGGGGGCGAAGCGCACCATTGACCTGGTCTCGTCGACGAACCCGGCCGCGCCGACCCCGACCGCCTCGATCCGCCTGCCCTCCCCCAGCTCGCGAACGACGTCGGCCACCGTCTCGGCCACCACTTCCGGGCGGTCGGCGGCGGTGGGCCTGAGCGTGTGTTCGACGATCTTGCCGTCATCGTCGACCACACCGGCGGCCACCTTGGTTCCGCCGATGTCGACACCGATCGTGAGCATTGCCCCGTGTCTCCCTATCCCAGATCTATGTGTTCCACGTTGTCGCGTCGATCCCGATCGTCGCGTTGCCCGCGAGGGGCGGGCGGCCTGCTGAGGACGTCGAGCGCGCCGCGGACGGCGGCGAACAGCTCACCGCCGGCGGCCACCAGGTGCCCGGTCACGTCGGAGCCGGACTCGCGCTGGGCGGCGATCGCCCGGCAGACCGGGCAGGCACGGCAGATGTACTCGTCGTGCGGCTCGGACACCGCCTCTTCCCACACGTCGCGTTCCCTGCGACCGCCGCCGGCGAACGAGTTGAACACGGACTTGCCGACCTGGCGGGTGGCCCGCCCCTGGATCGACTCCAACAGCTTGCGCGCCTCGTCGGCGACGGTCCCGATCGGATCTCTGTCGTTGCTCTCGGTCATCTGGCCCTCCCTGCGTATGGGGTCGCTCATCCTCCTCAACTCGTCAGGTTGCGGATTCGCTCCCCGACCTGAACGGTAATGCAGAAATCGTCGTCACGCGGGATCGCCGAACCGCACGCTGAGCACGCCGTCGCGGAGCGCGGCTGCGCTGATCTTACGACGGGCCAGCGCGGCGGGCAGCGCCAGAATCCTGCGGTAGGGGCCGGCGGTGACGATCAGCTCGTCGCCCTTGCGGGCCAGGTCGATGTCGTCGCGGTCGGCCCCGGGCAGGGCGAGGGCCAGCTCGTCGGCGCTCATCCGCAGCGGAGGCTCGATCGCGTGCGGGGCGAACGGGTCGGACTCGCCGTACATCGACGCGCCGAGCTCGGCCAGGACCTTCCCGCCGACGGGCTCGGCGGGCAGGTAGGGGACGACGTGGACGGGCAGCGGCGCGAACGACTCCTCCGCCTCGGCCAGCAGCCTTCCCTGCGCCTCCACCCACCGCGCGCGCCACTCGTCGGCGTCGCCGTCGGGAAAGACGCGGTTGGCCACGACGGCGTCGACGCGGTAGCCGTACAGATTGAGCGAGGTCATGGTGCGCCTGGCCTCGGCGAGCACCACGGCCTCCGGCGTGAGCACGAGCCGCACCGAGGCGTGGTCGCCGGTGAGCAGCTCGCGCACCTCCATCAGACCGCGGTGGAAACGCTCGGCCGCGCTCATGACCTCCTCGCCCGGCGCGCTGACGTGGGCCACGCTGCGCACGAACGGCGAGACCAGCCGCACGAGCTTGCGGCCCACCGGCATCAGCCTGCTGACGTGCCAGTCGAGCGCCTCGGGCAGGGCCAGCAGCCGCAGCGTCTCAGCCGTCGGCGCGCAGTCGACCACGATCACGTCCCAGCGGCCCTCACGGGCGTGCTCGCGCAGCTCCAGCAGGGCGATGATCTCCTCGGCGCCGGGCAGGACGGTGATCTCCTCGGAGGTGACCTCGTCGAGGCCCAGCTCCTCCAGCACTCCCCTGGCGTATTCGCGCAGCTCGCCCCAGTGGCGCTCAAGCGTCTTCTGGGTGTCGACCTGGTGCAGGTGCAGCCCTGGCGCGATCTCACCCGGCTCGGCGTCGAGCGCGTCGGCCAGCGAGTGGGCGGTGTCGGTGGAGACGATCAGCGTCTTGAGGCCGCGGGCGGCGGCGAGCGTGGCGGTCGCGGCGGCGGCCGTGGTCTTGCCGACGCCGCCCTTGCCGGTGAAGAGCAGAACCCGGGGGCTCAACTCAGCGGCCCTCGACGCGCTTCTTGAGACCCTTGAGCGCGGTGTCCACGATCACCTTCTCCGCCTTGCGCCTGATCATGCCGATCATGGGCACGCTGAGATCGACCGTCAGCTCGTACGTCACCTCGGTGCCACTGCCCGCGTCGGCGAGCCGGTAACTCCCTCTGAGGTCGGAGACCATCTTGCCCGGCTCGACCACCTGCCAGCTCACGCCGTCGTCGTCCTGCCAGGCGTAGCCGAGGGTGTAGGTGTCGCTGATCGGGCCGGCGTCGAGGGCGAACCGCACCTGCTGGGGCCTGCCGTCGGGGCCGGTGGAGAGGACCTCCGCGCTCTTGACCTGCCCGGCCCATTCCGGGTAGGCGGGAAAGTCGGCGATGACCGCCAGGACATCGGCGCGACCGGCGCTGATGGTGGTGCTCGAAGTGGTGCGATCAGCCATGCGACCACCGTAGTGCACAACACGCCGCTCGGGACGGACCGGAGGGCGCCTCCCGCGCTCACCACTCGAGGACGTACGGAACGCCCCTCCCCCGGAAGTGGCCGACGTTCACGCACTCGGTGCGCCCGACGCGGGTGCGGCGGTGCAGGGGGTTGTGCACGTGTCCGAACAGGGCGTAACGCGGCTGGGTGCGCCTGATCGCCTCCAGCGTGGCCTCGCTGCCGCGTTCGAACCTCCTGGCCACCACGTCATAGAGCAGCTCGGGCAGGGCCGGAGGGATGTGGCAGCACAGCACGTCGACCTCGCCGACCGCCTCGACCTTGGCCGCGTACTCCTCGTCGCCGATCTCGTACGGGGTGCGGTAGGGGGTCTTGAGCCCGCCGCCCACGAACCCGAACCGCAGCCCGCCGATCTCCGTGACCTGCCCGTCGAGCACCTCGAGCCCCGGCCTGAGGTAGTCGGCCCACAGGGCGGGGATGTCGACGTTGCCGTAGGTGAGGTAGGCGGGGGCGGGCATGGCGGCGAAGAGGATCTCGTACTGGGCGCGCACGTTGCGTTCGATGTGCTCGCGCCGGTCGCCGCCGAGCGTGGCCCACAGCCGCGCCGACATGGCCCTGGCCTCGTCGAACCGTCCGGCCGTGCGCAGGGCGATGAAGGCGGACGCGTTCTCCGCCCCGAAGAGGTCGGCGAAGATGCCCTGCGCGTGGTCGTCGTAGTCGATGAAGAGGATCAGGTCGCCGAGGCAGATCAGCGCGTCGGCGCCGTCGCCGGCCCTGGCCAGGGCGTCGGCCCTGCCGTGGACGTCGCTCACCACATGGACCTTCATGGGGAAATCCTAAGAGCCCCGGCTGCTAGCGTGACATAACGCCTCAGCGACGGAGCTACCGGCGCGTAACTTGGCGCGGTAACGTCCAGGCCAGGTCGTCACGAAGAGGAGTTGATCCGTGCGCGAGTACAGCGTCCCCGTCCTGGTCGACGTGCCCGCCTCCGCCGGCCTGGCCGACACCGTCTTCGCGCGGGCCGAGGAGCGGCCGGGCGCCGTGGTCATGCGCCGCAGGACCGACGCGGGCTGGCCCGTCGTCACCGCTGCCGAGTTCCGCGACCAGGTGGTCGAGGTGGCCAGAGGGCTGATCGCGGCGGGCGTCGAGCACGGCGACCGGGTCGCGCTGATGTCGCGCACCCGCTACGAGTGGACCCTGGTCGACTACGCCATCTGGTCCGTCGGAGCGGTCACCGTACCGATCTACGAGACCTCGTCGGCCGATCAGGTGGCGTGGATCCTCACCGACAGCGAGGCCAAGGCGGCGTTCGTCGAACTCGACTCGCACGAGGAGACCGTGCGGGAGGCGGCGCCGGGCCTGAAGGCGGTCTGGCGGATCGACGGCACGCTCGACGCCGAGGGCGTCCCGGCCTCCGCCGTCGACGAGCGCAGGAAGCGGGTCACCTCCTCCGACCTGGCCACGATCGTCTACACCTCGGGCACCACCGGCCGGCCCAAGGGCTGCCGGATCACCCACGACAACCTGCTGTTCACCGCGCTCAACGTGCTGCGCGGGCCTCTGGAGCCGCTGTTCGCCCGTAAGGACCCGGCCGCGCTGCTGTTCCTGCCGCTGGCGCACATCTTCGCGCGGATGATCCAGGTGGTGCTGTTCGAGGCGGGCGCCGTCATGGCGCACACCCCCAACATGAAGAACGTCGCCCCCGACCTGCAGGGCTTCCGGCCGACGTTCCTGCTGGGCGTGCCGCGCGTCTTCGAGAAGGTCTACAACTCCGCCGAGCAGAAGGCCATCGCCGGCGGAAAGGGCGCGATCTTCGCCCGTGCGGTGGACGTCGCGGTGGCCTATAGCCGCGCCGAGAGCTCCGGTGGCGCGCCGCTCGGGCTGCGGCTGCGGCGGGCGGTGTTCGACCGGCTGGTGTACGCCAAGCTGCGCGCCGCCACCGGCGGCAGGCTCTCCGCGGCGGTGTCCGGCGGGTCGGCGCTCGGCGACCGGCTCGGCCACTTCTTCAGGGGCGTGGGCATCGAGGTCTTCGAGGGCTACGGCCTGACCGAGACATCGGCCCCCTGCTCGGTCAACATGCCGGGCGCCAACAAGATCGGCACCGTCGGCAAGCCGCTGCCGGGCGTCACGCTGCGCATCGGCGACGACGGCGAGGTCCTGGCCAAGGGCAGGAACGTCTTCGCCGGCTACTGGAAGAACGACGCGGCCACCGACGAGGTGATCGACTCCGAGGGCTGGTTCCACACCGGCGACATCGGCGTGCTGGACGCCGACGGCTACCTGCGGATCACCGGGCGCAAGAAGGAGATCCTGGTGACGGCGGCGGGCAAGAACGTCGCCCCTGGGCCCCTGGAGGACGCGCTGCGCGCCCACCCGCTGATCTCCCAGGCCATGGTCGTCGGAGACGGCCGGCCGTTCGTGGCCGCGCTGATCACCCTCGACCCCGAGGCCATGCCGGCGGGGGCGACGGCCGAGCGGCTGCGCACCGACCCGGAGGTGCTGGCCGGAGTCCAGGCGGCCGTCGACCGGGCGAACGCGTCGGTGTCGAAGGCCGAGCAGATCAAGAAGTTCGCGATCCTGGCCGCCGACATCACCGAGGACAGCGGGCACCTCACACCCACCCTGAAGATCAAGCGCAACCTGGTGCTGCGCGACTTCCAGAAGGAGATCGACGACCTGTACGGCGGGCCCTGACCCGCCGCACAGGTCCTGGGGCGGGGTTCACGTGCCGGTCAGCCCAGCGCCTCCCCGACGCCCTCCACGTCGCCTCTCCTGCTCATGACCTGCTCGCTTTTGCCGGTGGCCGGGTCGAAGACGGTCACCCCCATGGGCGGCGCATCGCGGGGCATGCCGAACACCAGCCGCGTCCCGTAGAAGGCCACCGGCAGGTTGCCGCCCGGCAGGGTCGGGACGACGGAGGTCCGCCCGCCCTCCTGCGCGGGCAGCACCTGCGCGGAGTCGCCCCAGGCCACCGCCACCCGGCCGTCGGGCGCGGCGGCCAGGGCCGCGGTCCCCCCACCCGTGCTCCCGGCGCAGGCGCCGCACGTCGTGGAGCCGGCGAGTCCGGCGTCGTGGAAGAACTGCACCTTGCCGCATCTCGGCTGGGTCGCCGCCCACCTGCCGCCGGGCACGTAGACGACGGCCTCGCCGAACGCGCAACCGGCACCGCCGTCGTGCTTGACGGCCTCGATCTGGCTCGCCCGCACGTCCGGGATCACGGTCACCGCACCGTCGCGTGACCCCGTCCGGGGCTTGCGCTGCCTGCCGCCGCCGTCGTCGCGTTCCCCCGGCGCGCCGGCCACGAGCCCCATCCGCCCGTCGTGCAGCGGGCCGACCGCCACCGCGGCGCCGAAGCCGTCGAAAGGCTCGCTGTTGCCCGGCACTCCCGCGGTGTCCTGGGTGATGCGCCGGGGCGGCGTGCCGTCGCCGGTCACGTAGGCGGCGCCCGCCGACTGCGAGCCGCTGTCCTTCTCCTGCGGGGCGCCGACGGCGATCGTCCGGCCGTACGCCGCCACGGCCGCCCCGAACCGCGCCCCCGCCTGGGGTTGCGGCGAGACGATCTTCTTGACGGGCTCGGCGTTCCCGCCGTACAGGACATAGACGGCGCCCGCGGCGCCCTTGCCGTCGACCTTGGTGTACGGGGCGCCGACGACGAGATCCGCGCAGTTGTCCGCGTTGACCCGGGCCAGCGCCACCGCGGCGCCGATCCCGTCGGCGGCCTTGTCGGGGATGGTAAGGGGAACGAGCCGGTCCGCGCTCAGGATCGACACCTGGCCGCCGATGATCATGCGGTTGCCCACCGCGACGTCGTCCTTGCCGTCTCCGTCGAAATCCCGCGCGGTCGCCCTGGAGCAGTCCTTCACCGAAGTGGTCTCAGTGGGACGATTTGACGATTTTTCAGAAGCCGTGGGATTTATGTCCGACTCGCACGCGGAGATAGCGAGAACGAGCGCCAGAACCATCGCAATATGTCGCCGTAACATGCACGGATCATTTCGGATTAAAGCTCCCACGTGCCACCTGAACAGGGGAATCTCCATTCGATTCCGGCTTGCGGCCAGCAGTTCACGGAGTATTCTCGCGGCAAAGAAACAGGACCGGAGATCCTTCACATCCCCGGTCCCTACCCACCACCGTAGGGGAGATTTCCATGAGCATCAAGGACACCTGCATCGAGCTCGGCGACAAGATCCAGGGCGAGCTGGTCAAGATCCGTACGGAACAGCGGCTGCTGGGGGAAGACCTCACCCACCGCATCACCGGCGTGGACAATCGCGTCAAGGATCTCGACCGCAAGATGGACGCGGGGTTCGCCAGGGTCGATGAGAGGCTCACAGGCCTGGAAGGCCGCACGGACTCCATAGAAGGCCGCATGGAAGTCGTGCAGGAGGGCCAGAAGACCATGCAGGCCACCCAGACGGAGATGCTGCGGATTCTCGTCGGCATCCAGCGCAAGCTCGACGCGGCCTGATCGCTGTGACGAGGGCGGGGCCGCGTTCGGTGCGGCCCCGCCCTCGTCACGTCCGTCGTCTGGTCCGACGTCACGGGCGCGCCGGCACCGCACTGACGAGCCGGAGTGTGCGGGCCGACCCGATCCCCCTCACACCGGCGGCACAGGCGGGCGGCTCGGGTTCGCCCCCGCGATGACGAGCTCGCCCACCTGACCGGCCAGCGCCTCCCTGGCCGGGGCCGCGAGCCCGGCGTCGGAGATCACCATGTCGGCCTCACCGAGCTGGGCGATGGTGCTGATGCCGACGGTGCCCCATTTGGTGTGGTCGGCGAGCACCACGAGCCGGCCGGCCGACTCGATCAGGGCGCGGTCCGTCTCGGCCTCCATCATGTTGGGAGTGGTGAAGCCCGCTCTGACGGTCATCCCGTGCACTCCGAGAAACAGCACGTCCACGTTGAGCTCGCGGATCGCCGCCACCGCCACGGGGCCGACGAGGGCGTCGGAGGGCGTGCGCACCCCGCCGGTGAGCACGACCGTCTGGTCGGCCCGGCCGCAGCGCCGGAAGACCTCGGCGACGCGCACCGAGTCCGTCACGACGGTCAGGGCGGGGACGCCGGCCAGATGGTGCGCGAGCGTCCAGGTGGTGGTGCCCGCCGACAGGGCCACGGCGGTGCCGGGGCGGGCGAGGGCGGCGGCGCGGCGGGAGATGGCCTGCTTCTCCGCCTCCTGCCGCACCGACTTGGCGGCGAAGCCGGGCTCGTCCGTGGAGCCGATGGCGGTGGCGCCGCCGTGCACCTTGGTCAGCAGGCCGCGCTCCGACAACGACTCCAGGTCGCGTCTGATGGTGATGTCGGAGACCCCGAACACCCGCACCAGCTCGACCACCCGGACGCCGCCGTGCTGCCTGACCAGTTCGAGAATCGCCTGCTGACGCTGCGGAGCGAGCATCGCATCACCAGATCCCAACAGGTTCCGACACCATCCCGATCGCATCATGACACGGCGGCGGCGGCGCGGCTGCCGGGGATTCGTCATGAAACCGTGCGTTGACAGTCCGAAATGTTGGCTTTTCGATGAAGGAAGATGCGCGAACTCGGGGGAATCTGAAGGGTCCGGCAAGGAGGAAACCCACGATGGCCCAACAGCTACCCATCTCCCGCCGTCATGTCCTGCTGGGAGCCGCCGCCGCGTTCGGCGTCCCGGCCGTGCTCACCGGGTGCGGCTCCGGCGACCCCGGCCCCGCCTCCGGCGGCGGAGGGCCGGGCACGGTCACGATCGGCTCCAACGCCTCCGACGAGATCCCGAAGAAGACCCTCGAAACCGTGGTAGGCGGCTTCACGCAGGCCACCACGAAGATCAACACCGTGGACCACAACACGTTCCAGGAGAACATCAACCGCTATCTCCGTGGCACGCCCGAAGACGTGTTCACCTGGTTCGCGGGCTACCGCATGCAGTTCTTCGCCCAGCAGGGGCTGGCCGTCGACATCTCCGACGTGTGGCGGGAGATCGGCGGCGACTACACGCAGGCGTTCAAGGACCAGTCGACCGGCACCGACGGCAAGCAGTACTTCGTGCCGTTCACCTACTATCCGTGGGCGGTGTTCTACCGCAAGAGCCTCTGGCAGGAGAAGGGGTACGAGCCCCCGGCCACGCTCGACGAGCTGACCGCGCTGGCCAGGAGGATGCAGGCCGACGGGCTCGTCCCGATCGCGTTCGCCGACAAGGACGGCTGGCCGGCGATGGGCACGTTCGACATCCTCAACATGCGGACGAACGGCTACGACTTCCACGTCTCGCTCATGGGCGGCAAGGAGTCGTGGACGGATCCGCGGGTCAGGCAGGTGTTCGACACCTGGCGCGGGCTGATGGAGTTCCACCAGCCGGCCGCGCTCGGCCGCACGTGGCAGGAGGCCGGGCAGTCGCTGGCGCAGAAGAAGACCGGGATGTACCTGCTGGGGATGTTCGTCGCCCAGCAGTTCCCGGAGGCCGACCGGGACGACCTCGACTTCTTCACCTTCCCCGAGATCAACCCTGCGTACGGGACCGACTCGATCGACGCCCCCATCGACGGCTACATGATCTCCGCCAAGGCCAAGAACGTCGACGGCGCCAAGGCGCTGCTCAAGCACTTCGCCCAGGCCTCGTCGCAGAACGTCGCCACCAAGCTGGACCCCGGCACGCTGGCCGCCAGCTCCAAGGCCGACACGTCCGGATACAGCGCCCTGCAGAAGCGCGGCGCTGAGCTCGTGTCGAAGGCCACGCACATCGCGCAGTTCCTCGACCGTGACACCCGGCCCGACTTCGCCTCGACCGTGATGATCCCGTCCCTGCAGTCGTTCGTCGGCGAACCGGACGAGATCGACTCCTTACTGACGAGCATCGAGAAGCAGAAGGCCAACATCTTCCGCTGATGGCCGTCAAGACCCGTCGCTACTCCGCCCGCGACGTGACCATCCTGGTCATCGGGCTGGGGGTGGCCATCGTCGTCAACGTGGGCCTCGTCTGGGGTCCCACGCTGGCCTCCGTAGGGTTGTCCGGCACCGCCTGGAACGGCATCGGCCCCATCGAGTGGGTCGGCGGGCGCAACTATCACGACCTGGCCGCCGAATATCCGCCGTTCTGGTCGGCCGTCCGTAACAACGTGGTGTGGCTGGCCTTCCTCGGCCTGGTCGCGACGCCGTTCGGGCTGTTCTGCGCGGTGCTGCTGGACCGGCGGCTGCGGTTGTCGCGCGTCTACCAGAGCGCCCTCTACATGCCGGTGGTGCTGTCGCTGGCCGTGGTCGGCTTCATCGCGCAGCTCGTCTACTCCTCCGACTACGGCGTGCTGAACGCGGTGACCGGGCTCGGCGTGGACTGGCTCGGCGACAGCTCGATCAACATCTGGGTCGTCATGGTCGCCGCCGCGTGGCGGCACGTCGGGTACGTGATGATCATCTATCTGGCGGGGCTGAAGGCCGTCGACCCGGCGCTGAAGGAGGCGGCGGCGATCGACGGGGCCAGCGAGCGGCAGGCGTTCTTCCGCGTCGTCTTCCCGACGCTGCGGCCGATCAACGTGATCGTGCTGGTCATCACGGTGATCGAGGCGCTGCGGGCATTCGACATCGTCTACGCCATCAACAAGGGCAGGAACGGTCTCGAGCTGCTGTCGGTGCTGGTCACGGAGAACATCGTGGGCGAGGCCAGCCGGATCGGGTTCGGCTCGGCGATCGCGGTGATCCTGCTGGTGATCTCGCTGGCGTTCATCGTCACCTACCTGTCGCAGCTGTTCAGGGAGGAACGATGACGCTCACCGCCCCCGCCTCCGCTCCCCCGTCCCAGGCGCGCGGGCCCGCCGCGGGGCGCCCGGTGCGGCCGCTGCGGATCCTGCTGCACGCCTTCCTCGCGCTGGTGGCGCTGGGCTGGCTACTGCCGCTCGCCCTGGCCGTGTACGCGTCGCTGCGGCCGTACGAGGAGACCGCCCGCCTGGGCTACTTCTCGCTGCCGGAGGATCTCACGCTCGACTACTACGCGGAGGCGTGGATCCAGGCCGAGCTGCCCCGCTACTACCTGAACACGCTGATCATCGTCATCCCCGGCGTGCTGATCACGTTGCTGCTGGCGTCGTTCACGGCGTTCGCCATCGCGCGGCTGCGCATCCCGGGGCGCAAGGCGCTGCTGATCGTCTTCACCGCCGGCAACCTGCTGCCGCCGCAGGTGCTCATCACGCCGCTCTACACCCTCTACACGCTGGTCCCGCTGCCCGCCTGGCTGTCGGACTCGCAGTCGCTCTACGACTCCTACCTGGGCCTGATCCTCATTCACGTGGCGTTCCAGTTCGGCTTCTGCGTCTTCGTGATGGCGAACTTCATGCGCACGATCCCCGAGGAGATCAGCGAGGCGGCGCTGGTGGACGGGGCCGGGGTGTGGAAACGGTACTGGCGGCTGACGCTGCCGCTGTGCCGGCCGGTGCTGGCGGCGCTGTCCACGCTGCAGTTCACATGGATGTACAACGACTTCCTGTGGGCGCTGGTGCTGATGTCGTCGGGCGACAAGCTGCCCGTCACCTCGGCGCTGAACAACCTGCGCGGCCAGTTCTTCACCGACTACAACCTGCTGGCGGCCGGGTCGGTGCTGGTGGCGCTGCCGACGCTGATCGTCTTCCAGCTGCTGCACAAACAGTTCGTGGCCGGCCTCACGCTGGGGTCGACCAAGGGCTAGGCAAAGGGCCTAGAGGAGAGCCCTGAAGCGGGCGGCCACGAGGTCCCACGCCCATTCGCGGGCCACCCAGTCACGGCCGACCGCGCCCATCTTGCGCGCCTTGCCGGGATCGCTCAGCAGCTCGACGAGGGCCCGGGCGATCTCGTCGACGTCCTCGCCGTCGACGACCAGCCCGGTCTCACCGGGCCGCACCGCGTCGGTCGTGCCGCCGGACGCGCCCACGACCACCGGCAGCCCGGTCGCCGACGCCTCCAGGAACACGATCCCGAGCCCTTCCACGTCCAGGCCCTTCCACCGGGTGCGGCACGGCATCGCGAACACGTCGCCGGCGGCGTAGTAGCCGGGCAGGCCCGCCGCCGGCACCGCGCCGGTGAATCTGACCGACTCGTGCCCCGCCGCCAGCCGCTCCAGCGTCCTGCGGTGGGGCCCGTCGCCCACCAGCAGCAGGACCGCGTCCGGCGCCGCGCGCAGCACCTGGGGCCAGGCCCTGATGAGCTGGTCCTGGCCCTTGCGCGGCACCAGCCGCGACACGCACACCACCACCGGCCTGTCGCCGAGGCCCAGCTCGGCCCTGATGGACCGGCGAGCCGTGCCGGGGCGGTACTGGCCGGTGTCCACGCCGGGCACGAGGCGTACGAGCTTGGCCGGGGGGATGGCGGGGGCCAGGCGGGCTCGCGTGTACTCGCCCAGATACGTCACCACGTCGGCGTGCTCGCCGATCCTGCGCAGCACGGCGCGGAATCCGGGCGTGCTCGCCCACGACGCCTCGTGGCCGTGGGTGAGCATCACCACCCGCCGCGCGCCCGCCGCGCGCAGGCGCGGCGCGAGCAGGCCGAGCGGCGCCGCCGCGCCGAACACGACGGTCCGCACGCGATGCTCGGCCACCAGGGCGGCCGCCCTGCGCGCGACGGCCGGGGTCGGCAGCATGAGCCGCGTGGGATGCCGCACGATCCGGTACGGCTGGCGCCGGTCGAAGTCCGCGCACCCCGGCCAGGCGGGGGCGTAGACGGTCACGCCCGGCGTGCGCAGCGCGAGCCCGTGCACGAACGACTGGATGCCGCCCGGCCTGGGCGGGAAGTCGTTTGTGACGAAGAGCACGTCCGCATGGGTCACGGCACCGGGACGCCCTTCAGCTCGGCCCATGAGCGGGCCAGGGCGATGCGCTCAGGGCTGGAAGGATGGGAGGCATAGAGCACATATTCCACCGGATCCGGCGACAAGTCGGAAATATTGGTAATTGCCAGCCGTCTTTGCATGGCGATGAACGTGGCCGGATCCCGGGTGAGGTCGAGCGCGTGCACGTCGGCCCTGGCCTCGACGTGGCGGCTGATCACGTTCTGGGCAGGGCCCATGATCAGCGAGCCCAGCGTCATCAGGCCCATGACCACACCCACCGCGCGCGGATCGGCGATCGAGGTGACTCCGGTGCGCCGGCGTACCGAGCCGAACACCAGGAACAGCAGGACCACGCCGAGCGCCGCCCCCAGGGCGCCGACGAGGGTTCCGAAGAGCACGTCGTCGGCCTCGGCGTGGCCCAGCTCATGGGCGACGACCAGCTCGACCTGGGGCTGCGGTGCCTTGAGCAGCGTGTCGTAGACGACGATCCTGCGGGTGGCGCCGAAGCCCGACACGTACGCGTTGAGCGCCGTCGTGCGCCGCGAGGCGTCGGCGACCAGCACGTCCTGCACCGGCACGCCGTCGCGCTCGGCCATGTCCAGCAGGTTGTCGCGCAGCGAGCCCTGCGACATGGACGTGAAGTCGTTGAACAGCGGCTCGAACACCACCGGGTAGACGAACGACATCACCACGGTCAGCGCGCACGCCCCCACGGCCGCCGGGATCCACCAGCGCCGCACCCTGCGGGCCAGCCCCACGAGGACGAGCAGCATGAGGCAGAGCAGGAAGGCCTCCACGCCGAGGCTCTTCAGCCGGTCGGCGGTCCAGCCCGCCCAGTCCTGGGTGGACAGGCCGTAGTCGCGCAGCAGCGTCTCGAACCAGACGCCGAGCGGCCACCTGACCGCCTCGACGATCGCGGTGAGCACCAGAACGCCGAGGACCACCCGCACCCACCAGGGGCCTTTCAGCCGGCCCAACACCCTGGCCCCGAAAGGGGTGGCCACGAGCAGGGCCGCGAAGGCCAGCGTGAGCGCCAGCCCGAGGTAGCTCGGCAGGGACGTGGCGGCGTCGAACGCCCGCGCCCTGGCGATCTCGGCGGCGGTGAAGTCGCGCGCCGGGTCGGGCGGCCCCGCGGCCAGGGCCCGCCACGGCGTGCTGAAGGCGGCCACGGCCAGGATCACGGCCGCTAGCACCGCCAGGACCACGGCGGCCTGCCGCCTGAACCGGCGCTCGGCCGCATCCACCACCGCATCCACCACCGCATCCACCACCGGGTCCTCCCCCGGGTCCTGCGCCGGGGCGTCCGTCGTCGCGGGCACCCCATCACCCTGCCCCCGTTCGCGACGTCTCCACGCCCCCGCCGCGCCGCCATCCGCCTGCGCGGGGTCCTCCGCGCTGACGGCGCCCGCGGGAACACCGTCACCGGGCCCTGTGGCGGTCACCTCGCCGCCGCCCGCCCCGGCCTCCTCAGAAGGGCCGTCCGCGTCCCGCCGTCCGCTCATCTTTCTCCCCACTCACGCGAGCTGCTCCCGCACGTACGCGCGCCACCGTGCCGTCAGCGTGGCCACGGAGAGCCCGAGCGCGGCGAGCGCCTCGTCGACGCCGGCCGCCTGCGCGTCACGGTAGAGCCTCACCAGGCTCCTCTCACCGAAACGGCGGGAGAGGAACCGACACGCCAGCCAGGCCTCCTGGTACGCCAGCGCGAGGCGTCCGGGATCAGGCCCGCCGACGGCGAACGCCTCAGGCCCCGGCAACGCGGCCGGCACGTGCCCGGCCCGCACCTCGGCGGCCAGCTCGGCGGCGGCCGTGCGCACGGGCAGCCCGGCGTCCCGGTAGGCGACGTAGTCGGCGAAGCCTTCGTAGAGCCAGACGGGCAGCCCGCCGGTGCCCGCGGCGACGTGGGTCAGCTCGTGGGTGAGGACGACGTCCTTGCCGGTGGAGGTGAGCCTGCCGAACGACTCGGGGACGACGATCACCCGCCCGCGGTCGGCCACCGCCGCCAGCCCGTCGAGACGTTCCACGCCGGCCAGCCGGGCAGCGTCCTGCGCGGAGCCGGGAACGATGACCACGGGCCGCACCGGGCGGCCGAGCACGGCCGTGACCCGCAGCCCCGCCGAGTCGGCGCGGCGGGCGAGATCGCTGAGCGTGCCGGGCGCGGCGCGGTGGCCGGTGACGAGGGAACGTGCCCCGCGGGCGGTGACCTGGCCGTCCGGCCACAGGTCACGGGCTCGCGCGGGGAAGACGGGCGATCCGGGGGCGGGCGCGTCGGCGGCGAGGCCGAGGAGGAGGAGCGCGGCCAGCGCGGCTCGTCGGCTCACCTGCTCGGACACGCTGCCGATCGTAGTGGGCCCCGATCGAGAGGGCCGGCCGCCTGCGAGGGGAAGGACGGGCTTTCACGGGAGCCCGCCCGGGCTCCGGAAGATCTCCGAGGGCCCGGGCGGGGCTTCATCACAGGCCGGGACGGACCGCGCCGACGAACGACGACTTGCGCCATCCGCCCAGCTTGTCGATGCGCACCCGTTCGCCTGTCCGCGGCGAATGGATCATCTTGCCCTTGCCGACGTACATGCCCACGTGGCCGAGCCCGTTGAAGAACATGAGGTCGCCGGGCTTGAGGTTGCGCCAGGAGACCTTGTTCCTGATGCCGGCGAACTGGCTGCTCGCCACGCGCGGGAGTTTCACCCCGGCCTTCTTCCAGGCGTACTGGACGAGGCCGGAGCAGTCGAACGAACCAGGGCCTGTGGCGCCGTAACGGTACGGGTCACCGATCTGGTTCTTGGCCACGGCGATGGCCTTGCCGGCCTTCACCTTCTGCCGAGCGATCTTGGCTGCTCGCTTGCGAGCCGCCTTGGCCGACTTCGCGGTGGTGGCGGCCGTGGCCGCCCTCACCGAGGAGACGCCGGCCGTGCCGCTCGTCGTCGCCGCCTGAGCCGTGGGGGCGTGGAGGACCAGACCTCCGGCCGTCACGCTCATCGTGAGGACGACGCCAGGCAGGGCAAGTCGGGACAGACGGGGGTTGTGCAGGGAGGTAGACAGGATTTCTCCTTGGGTCTTCCACGAACGCCTACCGGGTTAGCTGTCGGATTCGGGCCTGGAAGCCGCCCTACGGCGCGATGGCGCGCCGATTCACCCCTGATCCCTGGGGAACTGGGATCGCTGGGTCCCCGGTTCCGTGCCTCCTGACTGCACGGATTCGGCAGGTCATCGCCCGTGTCATGGGGATGGCGCGGCGATGACCAGCGGATCTTCATCTGTCTTCACATCGGGAGGGACCGATGCGGGTTCGCGGCGCCATGGCTTGTGCACCGCGACGACGCCAGAAGCTACGCCGGACGGTCAAGGATCGGCAAAAGCCGAGTCAGGCTGTAAAGATCGACGAAGGCCTCAGTAAACTCCCGAACCCCTGTTGGAACAGGGGGCGTCGTTACCAAAAAGTGACGCTGCTCACATTTCACGAAACACCGGTCTTGTCAGGGGCCAGATGTCGCGTTTGTCACATTCAGCCTCGTATGCGCTGGACCCACGGTGATCAAGAGGGAGCAGAACGTGATCGCGGGCCGCCCGCGCGGCGTCAACGATGGCGCGTCGTAGAAGGAGGGGGCGAAACTACGGGCGGACGGCGCCCACGAGGCTGCGGCCGTAGGCGGAGAGGCTGACGACCTTGACCACGTCACCCGTCTGCGGCGCATGGACAATTTTCCCGTTACCCGCATAAATGCTGACGTGCCCCAGGCCCTCGCTGAAGATGAGATCGCCGGGCTGGAGCGCGTTCAGCGACACCTTGCGGCTGGCGCCCCACGCCCACTGCGCCCACGTCGTCCTGGGCAGTGACACGCCCGCGGCCCGCCATGACGCCTGGGTCAGCCCCGAGCAGTCGTAGCCGCCCGGCCCCGTCCCGCCGAACACGTACGGCTTGCCGACCTGCGCGAACGCGAACCGCAGCACCGCCGCTGCGTTCCCCGACGCGGGTCCCGTGTACTCGATGCCGGTGCTGTTCGGATTGCCGGTCTTGTAGGCGCCCAGCTTCTTCAGGAGCTTCTTCTGCTTGGCGATCAGGCCGAGGATCTCCTTGCGCTCCTTCTCGACCTCGCCACGGACCTCGTCGGCCGACCGCAGGGCGCCCTGCGCCTTGTCGCGTTCCTTCTTCAGCCCGCGGTTCTCCCGGTCGAACGCGGCCAGCTTCTCCGAGCGCTCCTTGGCCATCTGCCCGGCCAGCGCCATCCCGGCCAGCCGTCCCTGCGGGTTGTCGGCGCCGACCAGCCCCGGCATGGTGGTGGCGTAGCCGCCGGCCCGATAGACGGTGGCGGCCATGTCGGCGATCTGGGTGCGCAGGTCGGCGACCGTACGGAGTTTGCGCTTGTAGCTCGTGTTCAGCTTCGCGTAGGTGCCCTTGGCCTTCTTGTAGCGCTCGGTCGCCGCGTTGTAGCGGTCGACGACCTTGTCGGCCTTGTCGTTGAGCTTGTCGAGCTTGGCCTTGGCCTGCCCGATGGTCGGCTTCGGATCAGCGAGCGCCGCCCCCATGGGGGACACCACAAGCCCGAACGCGAGACCCACGGCCACCGGCACCCGGCCAAACCTCACTGCGTCGCCTCCCAGGGGATCTTTACTGGGGCGAAATAGTACAGAAGTGGCGGGTGAGGTCTCACCCGAACATACCAATTCGTAACTTAAGCCCGGCCCAGCCGGCGCAGCAGCAAGCCAGAGGGAACGGGTCTGGCTCCCATCCGCCTGACGGACTCGGCCACCTCCCGGTCCGACGACACCACGGCGATGGCGCGCCCGGGCGGCTCGGCGCGGACGAGCTGGCGGATCAGGTCGTCGGCGATCTCCCCGGGCGCGCTGAACAGCACCCTCACGCCGCGCGGCGCCACGACCTGCACAGGAGCGTTGAGCTCCGCACCGTCGAACACCGCCGTCACCTCGACCCTCGTCTGCGCCACCAGCCCGCCCAGCCCGGTCATCAGCCGGTTGCGCTGGTCGGCCAGGGTGAGCGTGCCGTAGCCGGTCTTGGTGACGTTGTAGCCGTCGATGATCAGGTGGATCTGCGGCAGCGCGAGGAGCTGGTCGAGAAGCTGCGGGTCGTCATCGGCCAGCGCCCTCGCGGGCACGCGCACACCCGGCCGTTCACCGGTGACCGCGGCGACAGAATCGGCCGGCCGGCTGATCGTGGTGGGAAGGGCCAGCTCCCTGCGCAGCCCGGCCGACGCGTCCTGCAGCGCGTCGAGCAGCACCCTGATGCGGGCGTCCTCGATGCTCCTGCCCTCCCGCGCGGCCCGGCGCGAGGCTTCGAGCTGCTTCTCCACGTCGGACAACCGCTCGCGCAGCCGCCGCAGCTCGGACTCCCCCGCGCTGCCCGCGGCCGAGGCGGCCGTCCTGGCCTCCTCGGCGGCCCGCTCCATCTCCTCGGCCCTGCGCACCGCGGCCTTGGCCCGCTCGCGGGCGTCGTGAAGCCTGCGGCGCAGGTCGGAGTTCTCCGCGCGGGCGGCCCTGACCTGCTCGCGCAGGCGTTCCGCCTCCTCCTTGGCGCCGCTCTTCTGCGCGGCTAGCTGCTCGCGCAACCGGGCGACGGCCTCCTCGCGCTCGGAGTCCTCGGCGGCCGCGAGCGACTGCTCCAGGTCGGAGCGGGCGGCCTCGATCATCTCCGCCCAGCCGGGCGGGCGGGTGAGATAGGCGGCCGCGGCCACCAGCACGGGGTCGGCGGCGGGCGGCACGTTGCCCTCGGCGAGCGCGGCGACCAGCTCGGGCCAGCCCGCGGTCACCGACTCGGCGACCAGCTCGCGGAACTTCTTGTCGTTCTCCAGCTGCGCCGCGATGGGGGCGCTGCCCAGCTTGGCCCGCTTACGAGGGTCGAACTTGGCGATGCCCCGTAGCGGCGGCGGAATGGCGGCAGCGGGCATCGTGCCGAGGACTTGAGACGCCAAGTCGACGACATTGAGCCGCACCTGCTCGGGAAGCGGGCGAGACAGGCCTTCACCCGCTGAACTCATCCCACTTGTCCCTTCGTGACATGCCCTTTCAGACAAGGGTACGGCTGCCGCGTACCTGACCGTAACGGCCACTCCACTGTGGACAAGCGCTTGGCCACGGACGGCGGACCGCGCCGGCACGGGCGCTCACCAGGGGGCCGGCCGTGGCGCGCGGCGTCGTACCGTCCGCTCGTGACCCCGCCGCAGCGCGCAGGACCCGCGCCGGCCTGGCACGGGACGGCCGCGCCACAGGCCCGGTGGGGGCGCCGGCCGGCCTGGTCACGGGCACCCGGCGCGAAAAGCTGGAATTCCAGCGGCCCGCCGGCGGGAGAACGCCGCGATCGAGGCGCCGGCCGCGCGGTGCCCCGGCTACGAACCCGCGTCGTAGACCAGGAGCGCGACCTGGACCCGGTTGTTGAGGTCGAGCTTGGTCAGGATGCGCGACACGTGAGCCTTGACCGTGGGCACGCTCATGAACAGCTCGCGCCCGATGTCGGCGTTCGGCTTGCCCTGGCCGACGGCCGTCGCCACCTCCCGCTCCCGCTCGCTGAGCCGGCCGAGCAGCTTCCTCGCGCGCTCCGTGCGCTCGTCCGCGCCGCCGTCGGACACGTGCGTGATGAGCTGCCGCGTGACCGCCGGCGACAGGATCGGCTCGCCCTCGGCCACCTTCCTGATCGCCCGCACCAGGTCGCCCGGCGCGATGTCCTTCAGCAGGAACCCGGCCGCCCCCGCCCGCAGCGCGCGCAGCACCTGCGCGTCGGCATGGAACGTGGTCAGCACCACCACCTCGGGCGGCGAGGAGGTGCGGCGCAGCGCCTCGGTGGCGGTGAGCCCGTCGACGCCCGGCATGCGGATGTCCATCAGCACCACGTCGGGACGGTGCTCGGCCACCATGGCCGGCACCTCGGAGCCGTCGCCCGCCTCGCCGACGATCTCGATGTCGCCGGCGCCGCCGAGGATCATCGACAGCCCGGCCCGCACCATCGCGTCGTCGTCGACGATCAGCAGCCTGATCGGCCCGCCGGCCGGAGTGGTCATGCGTCCTCCCGAGTCGTCTTCGCCGGCCACGGCAGCCAGGCGCGTACCAGGAACTCGCCCTCCGGCGTGGCACCGTGCTCCAGCCTGCCGCCCGCCAGCTCGGCGCGTTCCGTCAGCCCGATGAGCCCGGCGCCCGCGCCGGGGATGCGCAGGCCGTGGCGGGCCCGCAGTGGATTGCGCACCTCCACCGACACCCCCCTACCCCGCCTGCCCGCCACGGTGACGGCCACCGGCGCGCCGCCCGCATGCTTGCGGGCGTTGGTGAGCGCCTCCTGGACGATGCGGTAGAGGTTACGGCCCAGCCCTTCCGGCGTGTCCTCCACCCCGAGGGCCAGCCGCACGTCCATGCCCGCCTGGCGGCATTCCTCGGCCAGCTTGGGCAGGTCGGCGAGCGTGGGCTGCGGGCGCTCCGGCACCGGTTCGGCCTCTTCGCCGTCCTCGCCCGGCCTGGCGGCGCGCAGCACGCCGATCACCTCGCGCAGGTCCTGCAGCGCCTGGTGGGCGTTGTTCCTGATGGCGCCGGCCGCCCTGGCGATCTCCTCGGTGGGTGCGTCCGGGCGGAACTCCAGCGCGCCCGCGTGCAGGCTGAGCATCGAGATGCGGTGGGCGAGCACGTCGTGCATCTCCCTGGCGATGCGCTCGCGTTCGCTCCGCCTGGCCTCTTCCGCGGCCACCCCGGCCTGCTGCCTGAGCGACCAGATGACCTGCCGCCTGGCTCTGACCACGATGCCCCACGCGAACACGGTCAGCAAGATCGCCACCCCGAGTGCCGCCGTCCAGCCCCGCTCGAGGTCGCTCTGCGGCCGCAGCCAGACGTAGGGCGCCAGCGTGACGAGGGAGAAGAGCGCGAGCGGCCCGGAGATCCTGAACGGCCGGTGCACCGCCACCGTGAACACCGCCACGACCGAGGGCCCGCCAGGCAGCTCCAGGTAGGACGAGAGCAGCGTCGTCACCACGGCCAGGCCGACCGGCCATCTGCGCCGCAGCCACACCGCCGCGCACGACAACGCCCCCATGACCTGCTCGATCACCAGCAGCGGCGCCGGCTCGTCCTGGATCTCCGTCAGGGACGACAACGCCAGGCCGCAGGCCAGCAGGAACATGACGGTGTCGACGATCCAGTCGCGCGTCGAGCGGCGCACGCGCCCGCCTTCTCGGGCGTCTCCGAGCAGCACCGACGGCAGCGCCCACCGATATTCGGGGACGGGAACGCCGTCCTGCCGGTGTGCCGTCACGTCCACCGAGGTTAGGCCCTGCCGGGGCGGGGCGACAGCGACCAAAGTCGATGCCGGCCGAGACCTACGGCCGACGCGGGCCGCGCGGCCGCCCGGCGAGGCTGGAGCCATGCAAGCGGTTCTGACGGTATCGGGGTGGGTGCTGCTCCTTCAGGGTGTGGGCGGCCTGGTCAACGCCCTGTTCGGATGGTGGCGGTGGGCGCACGACCTGCTCGTGGTCAACCTGCTGCCGGTCCTCAAGGGATACGAGGTGTTCGCGGCCATCGTGCTCGGGGTGCTCGGCTTCGTGCTGCTGGCCGCGGCCGACGCGACGAAGAAGGCGAAGGAGGAGAAGTGAGCTCGACCATGCTCAGGCCGCCGCGCAACCAGGCCGATCCGCGGGTGATCCCGTGGTGGACGGTGCAGTGGCTGCTCCTCATGGCGCCGCTCGCCGTCGCGGCCGTGGCGGCGTACTGGATCTTCACCGAGCGGCCGCTCTGGCTGGGTGCGGCGGTCGCCGTGTTCGGGGTGGCGTGCGTGGCGCTGGCGCTGGTGGCGCCGCGGGCGTACTACCGGGTGGAGCGGTGGGAGGTCACCGGCGAGGCGGTCTACACGCGCAAGGGGTGGCTGACGCACACCTGGCGGGTGGCGCCGATGTCGCGGATCCAACGGGTCGACACCGCGCGGGGGCCGGTGCAGCGGCTGTTCGGTCTGGCCGACGTCACGGTGACCACCGCCTCGTCCGCGGGCGCCGTCAAGATCGAGGGGCTGGACCACGAGGTGGCCGCCGAACTGGCCGAACGCCTGACCGCCCTCACGCAGGCGACGCCCGGGGACGCCACATGAACGCGCCCGGGCTGCGCGGGCAGGACATGAACGCCCCGGAAGCGGCACAGGAAGCGGCACACCACCGCGACGGGCAGGACCGCTGGCGGCGGCTGTCAGGACGGAGCCTGTGGGTCTCGGGCACCAAGTCGCTGGCACTCGTGGCCGGCGCGGTCGCCGGGCTCACCCGCTTCCTGCTGGGCCTGGACTGGCAGCCGGGCTGGATCGTCGCGGCCTGCGCGGGCGCCGCGGTGCTGATCCTGGCCGCCGTGCTGGCCTACGACCTGGCCAGGCTGCGTACGACCCGCTGGCGGCTCACCGCCGAGCGGCTCGAGCTGCGCTCGGGCCTCACCACGCGCCAGCACCGTTCGATCCCGCGCGACCGGGTGCGCAGCGTGGACCTCAGGGCCGATCCGATCCTCCGGATGTTCGGCCTGAGCGTCGTCAAGGTGGGCACCGGCGAGCACGCGGGCGACCACACCGAGCTGACGCTCGACCCGCTGGCCAGGAACGACGCCGAGACGCTGCGCCGTACCCTGCTGCACCGGGAGGAGGAGCGGGAGGCGCGGGAGGGGCCGCTGGCCGAGCTGCGCTTGTCGTGGATCAGGTACGCGCCGTTGTCGGTGTGGACGTTCACGGCGTCCGCGCTGGTGCTCGGCGCGCTCTACAAGCCGCTCAACGCGATCGGGCTCAAGTCGGTCACCAGCAGAGCGGCGAGCGACCTGTGGGGCTGGATCGTCGCGCAGCCGCTGACGGCGGTCCCGCTGCTGCTGGCGGTCAATCTGGCCGTCGGCGTGCTCGGCGCGGTGCTGCTGTTCGCCGAGTCGTGGGGCCGCTACCGCCTGGAGCACGAGCCCGGCCGGCTCAGGCTGCGCCGCGGGCTGCTGACCGCCCGGTCGCTGACCCTGGAGCTGCGCAGGCTGCGCGGAGTGGAGATCAGCGAGCCGCTGCTGCTGCGGCTGGGCGGTGGCGCCCGCGTCAAGACCGTCGCCACAGGGCTTGGCAAGAAGGCCGGGAACGAGACGGAGGACGCCGCCGCGCTCGCCCCGCCCCTCCCCCGTGACCTGGCCTGGCGGCTCGCCGCCGAGGTCGCCGGGGCCGGCGGGCCGGGGTCGCGTGTCCCCGCCGCCGAGGTCGCGGCGGCCGGCGGGCCGGGGTCGCGCGTGCCCGGCGCCGGTAGCGCGCTGATCCCGCATCCCCTGGCGGCGAGGCGGCGGCGCGTCGTACGGGCCCTGCTGGCGACCGCGCTCCTGGCCGCCGCGGCGGGGGCCGCGTCCTGGCCGGCGCCGTGGGTGCGCGCCTGGGTGTGGCTGATCCCCGTCGTGGTGCTGGCGGCCGGGCTGTGGGGCGCCGTCGAGGGCGCCAGGAACCTCGGGCACGCGCTGGGCCCCCGGCACCTGGTCAGCCGGGGTGGCGCGGTGGTGCGGCGGACCGTCGCGCTCGACCGCAGGGGCATCGCGGGATGGACGATCACCGAGTCGTACTTTCAGCGGCGCTCGGGATTGCTGACCGTCTCCGCCACCACCTCCGCCGGCCGCGGGCACTACGAGGTGGTGGACGTCGGCCGCGAGACCGGCCTGGACCTGGCCTCCCGCGCCGTGCCCGGCCTGCTGGAGCCGTTCCTCATCAGGGGGACGACGGTGGCAAAGCAATGAGCCGCGAGATCCCCCGTCGCTTGCCCATGCCCCTGTACTGGACAAACGTGATCGCGCGGCTCAAGTGCTTGCGGTCTTAACCGTATTTGTCACACTTGCAACCGGGTTGCAGGCTCTTTAACCGTTGATGTGAACCGCCGGTCAGGAGAACACGACAACGCCGCCCCGCCCCCTCCTGACGGCGGGGCGAGGCGGCGTCACGTGAGGTCAGCTGCCCTTGGGCTGCCTGGTCAGCGTGGCCATGTAGGACTTGGCGAGGGTGAGCGCGCCGGCCATGGCCTCCTTCTCCGGCATGAACTCGACCTTGGACGAGTTCGTCGCCTCGCCCTCCGGCCGCTGGTGGCCTGAGTAGTCGACCCTGACGACCATGGCGCCCTTGCGGATCATCACAGTGGCGCTGGAGGCCGAGACCTCGCCCCGCCTGGTCTCCACGTACTGCTGGTAGGCCTGTTCGCCCAGCCCGTCGACCTCGGTCAGCTTGCCCCAGGTGATGCCTTCGAGCGATGAGTCGGCGGTGCTCTTGTCGCCGCCGTACTCGCCGACGTAGTAGGCCTTGGCGGCGGCTGCGTCGACCGCGCCGGTCCGGTTGGTGAAGCGGTGCACGGTGATCAGCGCGCTGCGGATCTTCTTGGTGCCCTCCCCCCCGGGCAGGTCCAGGTTGAGCCAGCGGCACTCGGTCTGGCTGTCGCCCCCGGCCGTGGTGCCGCGGGCGCGGGTGGTGGGCTCGGGCACGAGCTTCGTGGCCGCCTCCGTCACGGCGGAGCAGTCGGCGGGGAAGACGGTCAGCACGCTCGGCGAGGGCGTCGGGGTGGCGCTCGGCGACACCGTGGCCTCCGACGACTCCGCCTGGGCCAGCACGCCGGGATGCTTCGCCTGCCAGGCCGCCACGCCCGTCGCGAAGTGGCCCGCCAGCTTGGAGACCTCGCGGATCGCGTTGGCCTCGGTGATCGACTGGGTGGTCTCGTTGGACAGGATCCGGGCGTCCTTGCGCTGCTGGCTCGCCTGGTATTTGACCTCGATCGTCATGTCGCCGACGCGGGCGTGGGCCTTGCCGAACGAGTACCACAGCAGCTTGCCGTCGCGGCGCCAGGTGTACTGGGCGAACGCGCTGTCGCCGACGCCCTGGATGTCCTTCACCGGCGAGGTGTAACTCTTCTCGCCGGGCTTGAGCGACGGTGTGGCGGTCTCGCCGTACTTGCCGCCGCGGTAGTCGACCTCGTAGGAGTTCTGGGCCATCGCCCTGCCGGTCTTGGCGCCCTCGCCCTTGTGCTGTTCGATCCGGACGTCGATCTCCCTGCTGCGCCAGAACTCGCCGTACGAGATGCGCTGGTTCTGCCAGTTGCAGGTGAAGCTGACCGTGTAGTGGCTGTCCTGGGACCTCTTGGCGATGGTCGCGTCGGGGACGAGCCGGTCGGCCTCGTCCTTCGGCAGCATGGCGCACACGTCGGGCCGGGTCGCGGCGGCGGCCGTGGTGGCGGTCGAGGTGGCGGCCGGTTGCGCCGGCCCGTCGTCCGTCGTGTCGCCCGGCTGCGCGAACGGCGGCGTGGAGGTGCCCGCGACCTTGCCGTACACGAAGTAGGCCCCGACGCCGCCCGCCGCGACCAGCACGACGAGGGCGGCGGCCAGCGTGGGCAGCAGCCAGGCGGGCCGCCGCGGGCGCTGCGGCGGCGGCATCTGCGGCATCTGCGGCGTCGGCGGCGTCGGCGGCGTCGGCGGCGTCGGCGGCGTCGGCGGCGTCGGCGGCATGGCTGGAGGCAGGTACGGTGGCGTGTTCTGTGGCGTGCCGGGCGGCATGTCGGGCGGCATGTCGGGCGGCCCGAACTGCCTGCCTGGCACCTGGTGAGGGCTGGTAGGCGGCTCGTGCTCGCTACCGGGATTCACAAAGACTCCTGGGGTTGCCTTGACGTGCGGGGGTACATGGTAGTCACACCCCTTGCGAGAGGCTTGCAGGCGTTCACTTCGCCAGCGCCGCCGAGACCAGGCGGGCCGCGGCGACGGCCGGCTCCTTGTCAGCGGGGTCGGAGGACGGCACGTCATCACGATGCCAGACCACCTCGCCCAGCAGGTTGCTCGTCCGGAAGAGGATGACGCTGTCGGACGAGCCCGTCTCGTTGCTGTTGAGATGGAACTTGAACTTGTTCTGTATGATCGCCGCCTCCCCGACGCCCTTGACCTCGCTGACCGCGCCGCGCAGCTCGCGCATGTGCCTGCCCTTGGAGGCGGTGCGGGTGGTCCTCTCGCTGTCGAAGCGGCGCTGGGCGACCTGCGGCCCGCCGAGATCGGCGCCCGGCTTCTCCGCCCAGGCGCGCACGATGAGCCGTCGGCCGGGCGCCGAGCCGTCACGGACCAGCCACTGGCACTCATCCGGCCTGCTGCGCATGCGTTCGGGCTTGCCCTTCACCAGCCGGCCTGCCTCGGCGCCGGTGATCAGCGTGCACGGGTCGGGAGCCGTGGCGAACCTGCCGGTCTCCGGCCCGTCGACGAGCGCGCCGGCGGCGTACCAGCCGCCGGCGCCCAGGAGCACGACGGCCGCGACCGCCGCGGGCAGCAGCCAGCGCCGGGACCCCGCGCCCGCCCGCCCGCCGTGGGCACCCGTGGTGACGCCGGTCAGGCCGCGCAGCACGTGGCGCACCTGGGCAGCCGTGGGCCTGGCCGCCGGATCCTTCGCGAGCATGGCCATCAGCAGGCCGCCGAGCTCCCGCCCGGCCCTGGCGGGGAACGGCGGCTCGTGCAGCAGCACCGCCGCCGCGACCGCCGCGGACAGCTGCCGCTCGAACGGCGCCCTGCCCTCCACGGCCGTGTAGAGGCTGGCGCCGAGCGACCACAGGTCGGAGGCGGGGCCTGAGGGCTGCTCGTTGAGCCGCTCCGGCGCCATGTAGCCGGGCGAGCCCGCGCTGCCGAACCTGTCGGCGTGCCCGCCCATCGGCGCGGCGATGCCGAAGTCGGTCAGCATGGCCGAGCCGTCGGCGTCGAGCAGGATGTTGGCCGGCTTGACGTCCTGGTGCACCATGCCGTGAGCGTGGGCCACCTCCAGCGCGGACAGGACGCGCAGCCCGATCCCGGCCACGTCCGCGGCGGGCAGCGGCCCCCGCTCCTTGATCACCTTGTCGAGCGAGTGGCCGGTGACCAGATCCATGATGATCCACGGCTGGTCGCCCTCCAGGACGACGTCGTGCACGAGCACGATCGCCGGGTCGCGCAGGCGTCCCGCCGACCTGGCCTCGTGGATGGCCAGGTTGGCGAAGTCCGCGCGCTGGGGCGGGGTCAGCCCTTCGGGCACGCGTACCTGCTTGACCGCGACCTGCCGGTCGAGCACCTCGTCGATGGCGCGCCACACCGTGCCCGCGCCGCCCTGTCCGAGCCGCTCGATCAGCCGGTAGCGGCCCGCCAGCAGGTAGAGGTCACCCGGCATTGCGCAACGCCTGTTCGCTCGCCTGCGCCACCCTCAGCGCCGCCTGCTTGACGTCGTCGTCGGTCGGCTTGTTGGCCAGCGTGGAGTATTCGACGCTCACCACGAGGTTGGCCAGCCGGTAGTAGACGTGAGCGGTGTGCACGCGGCCGGTGGGGCCCTTCAGCTCGAAGGCGAAGGCCTCCTCGCCCACGCCGCCGATGGGACGCACCGGCGTGCGCGTGGCCTTCCTGGAGTCCTTCACGCCGATCTCGGGCCACGTCCAGGAGACTTCCTGATATCTGGCCCAGTAGCGTTTCTGGTTCTCGAACAGCCTGCGGGCGGAATCATCGGTCATCGACCAGGGATCGACGGTGTCGGAGTCCTTCTGCACCTGCAGGCCCACACCGCTGCCCGAGAGCGGCCAGCCGCACTTGGGCCCCGCCTCGTCGGCGTCGGGGCTTCCCTTCGGCGGGCTCTGCGTACGCAGCACGCTGCCGATCTCCTGAGAGCTGAGCAGGGTGCACACGTCCATGGGCACCGTGAACGCCGACGGCACGCCGTCGTCCTCCCCTCGCAGGAAGAAGAAGGCCGTGGTGCCCGCGGCGACCACGACCACCGCCGCGGCGGCGACGGCGATCCAGCGGGCCGCGCCGCCGGGCCGCTTCGTTCGGGTCGGCGCGGTCACGGTCTGGGTAACCGGCAACTGCGGCGCCGCCCCGCCCGCGGCGACCTGGCGCAGCGCCTCCCCTGCCGTGCGCGCGTCGGGCCGCGCCGCGGGGTGGTGCGCCATCATGGCGGCCAGCAGCGGCCCCAGCGGGCCCGGCGCGGTCGGGACCGGCTCCATCAGCGTGGCCCGTACCCGCTGAGCCGCCGAACCGGAGTAGGCGGGCCCGCCCGTCACCGCGACGTAGAGCGTGGCGCCGAGCGACCACAGGTCGCTGGCGGGGCCGCCGGGCCGGCCCTCGAGGCGCTCGGGCGCGATGAACCCGGGAGAGCCGATCATGAGCCCCTGCTCGGTGAGGGTGGCCTGGCCCTCCTGCCTGGCGATGCCGAAGTCGGTGAGCACGACCCTGCCGCTGTCGGTCAGGAACACGTTGCCCGGCTTGACGTCGCGGTGCTGCACCCCCTGGGCGTGCGCCATGCCCAGCGCCTCCAGCACGTCGGCGCCGATCCGCGCGGCGTAGTCGGGAGGCATGGGCCCGAACTCCCGCACGGTCTCGGCGAGGGTGCGCCCGCGCAGCAGTTCCATGACCAGCCACGGCCGCTCGTTCTCGACGACCACGTCGTGCAGCGCCACGATGCCGGGGTGGCGCAGCCGCGCGGTGGCCTGCGCCTCGCGCACGGCCCTGGTGATCGAGTCGGACCGTTCCTTGGGCGACATGCCCTCGGGCAGCGTGAGCTCCTTGACCGCGACCTCGCGGTCAAGCATCTCGTCCCTGGCCTGCCACACTTTCCCCATGCCGCCCGCGCCCAGCGGGCGCAGCAGGGAGTAACGGCCGGCAAGTCTTCCCGCGGACATAAAGGGAAGGGTAACTACTTATGGGGGTTCTTCTGAACAAAATGGCGGTACGGGGCCTGGCCGCCCGGTGACAACAGCGCCCCTCCGGTGACCAGTCCCGGTGATCGCGGGTGCCGGTCGTGGTTCCTGTCGGTCGGCCTCTCTATGGTCTTGGTTCGTGGACCCGGTTCAAGGCACTCTCGACGAGCTCGGCACCCCGCTGAGTGACGTCACGTTCGTCGTGTTCGACCTCGAGACGACGGGGGGCGCCCCCGCCGAGGACGCCATCACCGAGATCGGCGCGGTCAAGGTGCGGGCGGGCGAGGTGCTCGGCGAGTTCTCCACGCTGGTCGATCCCGGCGGCCCCATCCCTCCGTTCATCTCCGTGCTGACCGGCATCACCGACGCCATGGTCATGGCAGCGCCGCGGATCGACGCGGTGTTGCCGAGCTTTCTCGAGTTCATCCGCGGCGCCACGCTGGTGGCCCACAACGCCGGTTTCGACACCCGCTTCGTCAAGGCCGCCTGCGCCTCGCTCGGCTATCCCCCGCCGGTCAACCCGGTCGTCGACACCGTCGACCTGGCGCGGCGCGTGCTGACCCGCGACGAGACGCCCAACGCCAAGCTGGCCACGCTGGCCAAGTTCTTCCGCAGCTCCACCGAGCCGTGCCACCGCGCCCTGCAGGACGCCAGGGCCACCGTCGACGTGCTGCACGGGCTGATCGAGCGGGCCGGGTCGTTCCAGGTCCACACGCTGGAGGAGCTCAAGTCGTTCGTCCGCGCCCCCACCCCGGAGCAGCAGCGCAAGCGCCACCTGGCCGAGTCCGTCCCGCACGCCCCCGGCGTCTACCTGTTCGAGGACGACCGCGGCGAGGTCCTCTACATCGGCAAGAGCACCAACCTGCGCAACCGCGTGCGCTCCTATTTCACGGCGAGCGAGACCCGCCCCCGCATCCGCGAGATGATCGGCATCGCCGATCGGGTGCGCCACATCGTCTGCTCGACCGCCCTGGAGGCGGAGGTCAGGGAGCTGCGCCTGATCGGCGGCGCCAAACCGCGCTACAACCGCCGTTCCCGCTTCCCCGAGAAGGTGGTCTGGCTCAAGCTCACCACCGACCTGTTCCCGCGCCTGTCGATCGTGCGCGAGCTCAAGGACGACGGCGCCACCTATCTGGGCCCGTTCGGCAGTTCCCGCCTGGCAGACGACGCCCGCATCGCCCTGCACGAGGCGGTCCCCCTGCGCCAGTGCACGCAGCCGATCACGCTGCGCACCAGGCGGGCGGCCTGCGTGCTGCACGAGATGGGCCGCTGCGGCGCCCCCTGCGAGGGGAAGACCAGCCAGGAGGAATACGCGGTGCACGCCGAGAGCGCCCGCCGGGCGATGACGCTCGACGCGTCGCCGGTCTTCTCCGCCGTGTCGGCCCGCATGGAGCGCCTGTCGGTGGAGCAGCGCTACGAGGAGGCCTCCATCGACCGCGACCGGCTGGCCGCGTTCGTCCGTGCGGCGGCCCGCATGCAGCGGCTGAGCGCCATCACTCGCATCCCCCAGTTAGTGGCCGCCAGCCCCGCCTTCGGCGGCGGCTGGGACATCCACGTGATCCGCTACGGCCGGCTGGCGGCGGCGGGCGTCATGCCGAAGGGCGCCCATCCGACCCCTTTCGTCGCTTCGCTGAAGGCCGCCGCCGAGTCCGTCATTCCTGGTCCCGGGCCCGTCCACGCCGCCAGCGCCGAGGAGACCGAGTGCATCCTGCGCTGGCTGGAGTCGCCGGGGGTGCGGCTGGTGGAGGTCGACGGCGAGTGGAGCCTGCCCGCCCGGGGGGCTGCCCGGCACAAGGCGCGCATCGATCTGGCGTACCAGCGTCCTGATCGGCCGCGTCCTCGGGAGGGGCGACCTTTGAGGTGAAACGATAGAGTTGTTACATGGTCACGGCTATTGTCCACATCAAAGCAGAGGTAGACCGCATCCCGGAGGTCGCCCAGACGATCGCCGAGATCCAAGGGGTCAGCGAGGTCTACTCCATCACCGGCGAATACGACCTGCTCGCCATGGTCAGGGTCTCCGCCTACGAGGAGATCGCGGAGGTCGTTCCCGGGCGGATCAACAAGGTCTCAGGCGTCCTGCACACCGAGACGCACATCGCCTTCCGCGCCTATTCCAAGCACGACCTCGAAGCGGCTTTCTCCATCGGCTTTCCCGAAGCCGACTGACCCCCGTACGCCGATCACTCCCTGACACCCCACCCGGCGTATACCGCACCGCCCCAGCGCCTTCGCCGTCGTTCGCGGGCCCCTGACGCCGTGCGTCACAGCTCGGCCGCTGACGACATGCTCCCGGCGTGACCCCGGATTCTCCGGCATCGCGCTTCTCCTGGGCCCCTGCGCTGGTTGTCCCGGGGTCCCCACCCGATCGCTCCCGGTTTCCGGCCACGGCAGGGCGTTGTCCCCACGCGTCCTGTCGCGGTATCGGCCCATCCCGGCGCCCCACCTGAACCACCGCGCACGGCCGCGGACGCCGACGGGCCCGGACGAGCGGTGCTCGTCCGGGCCCGTACGGTGTGCGGCGTCAGCGCGTGAGGCTGTGGTCGTCGTCGGCTGAACCGACGGCGGCGTGCTCCTCCTCGTGCCCGTGCCCGTCCCCATGCCCGCCGTCCAGCGGGATCTTCTCCCCGCCGTACGCCTTGGACATGCGCGCACGCAGCTTGCCCAGGGGCCCGCGCATGCCCTTCGGCGGGATCCCCGAGCCGTCGGGCGCGACCGGGAGCATGAGCACCGGCTCCTTGCCGCGCATGTGCGCCTCGATATCGTCGGCCGGGGTCGTGTGGACCTCGATGAACTCACCGTGCGGCAGTCGCTTGATCACGCCCGACTCCACACCGTGCGAGATGATCGCCTGGTCGGAGCGCTGCAGGCCGAGGCACATGCGATAGGTGATCATGTACGTCAGCGCCGGCGCCACGAAGATCAGCACCCGTCCTGCGTAGGTCGTCCAGTTGAGGCTGACGTGGAAGAACGCCGCGATCTCGTCGTTGGCGCCGAGCAGCCAGAGGACGCCGTAGAACGCGATGGCCGACATGCCGATCGAGGTGCGGTGCGGGTTGTTGCGCGGCCGGTCGGCGATGTGGTGCTCGCGGTTGTCGCCCGTCACCCAGCGTTCGAGGAACGGGTAGAGCGCCAGACCGGTCATGATGATGCCCATCGGCACCAGCGCCGGGATGATGACGCTCAACGGCAGCGTGCCAACATGGGAGGTGCCGAAGAGGTTGATCTCCCAGGCGGGCATGATGCGCAGCGCGCCTTCGAGGAAGCCCATGTAGAAGTCGGGCTGCGAGCCGGCCGACACGTCGGCGGGCGTGTAGGGGCCGAACAACCAGATCGGGTTGATCTGGGCGAACGTCGCCAGGCCCGTGACCACGGCCAGCGTGAACAGGAAGTACGCCCCGCCCTTGGCCATGAAGGCCGGGTAGAACGGCGCGCCCACGACGTTCTTGTTGTCGCGCCCCTTGCCGGGCATCTGGGTGTGCTTCTGCACCCACATGAGCACCAGGTGGGCGGAGATCAACGCCAGCAGGATGCCCGGGATGAGCAGGATGTGCAGCGAGTAGAACCGGGCGATGACATCCTCACCCGGATATTCCCCGCCGAACAAGAAGAACGTGATGTACGTGCCGACCAGCGGCAGCGAGATCGCCACGCCCTCAGTGATCCGCAGACCGGCGCCGGAGAGCAGGTCGTCGGGGAGGGAGTAGCCGGTCAGGCCCTCGGCCAGCGCCAGCGTCAGCAGCAGTACGCCGATGATCCAGTTGAGCTCGCGCGGCTTGCGGTAGGCGCCGGTGAAGAACACCCGGAGCATGTGGACCATCATGCCCGCGACGAACATCAGGGCCGCCCAGTGGTGCATCTGCCGGATCAGCAGACCGCCACGGACGTCGAAGCTGATCTCCAGCGACGACGCGTAGGCCTCGGACATCATGACGCCCTTGAGCGGCGCGTACGAGCCGTCGTAGGCGATCTCCATCATGCTGGGCTTGTACCAGAACGTCAGGAACGTACCGGTCAGCAGCAGGATGATGAACGAGTAGAGGGCGATCTCGCCCAGGAGGAACGACCAGTGGTCGGGGAAGATCTTGCGCAGGTTGCGCTTGAGGAAGTTCGCGCCGCCGAGGCGGTCGTCGAGGAACGTCGAGGGCCCGGAGACGGCCTTCGGAACATTCGTGAGCTCGCTCACGTCTGGCCTCCTTCCCTGACCGCGGCCTCGGCGTCACCGCGCTCCCAGTAGCTGGGGCCGACGGGCACCTCGAAGTCGTGCTGGGCGATGAGATAGCCCTCGGCGTCGACGGTGATCGGCAACTGCGGCAGCGGCCGGGCCGCGGGACCGAAGATGACCTTGGCACCGTCGGCGGCGTCGAACGTCGACTGGTGGCAGGGGCACAGGATGTGGTGGGTGTTCTGCTCGTAGAGGGCGGCGGGGCAGCCCACGTGGGTGCAGATCTTGGAATATGCCACGATGCCGTCGTGCGTCCAGTTCTGGCGGGTGCCGCTCTTGATCTCTTCAGGACGGAACTTGATCAGGATCAGCGTGGCCTTGGCGAGGGCGTTGAGGTCGTGCTCGTAGCCCTCGGGGACGACCGACAGGATGCCGCCGGGCGAGTTGAAGTCGGCGGCGCGGATCGGCTGGCCCGTGCCCTCGACGACGAGCCTGAGCGGCTTGCCCTCCTTGGTCTTCTCTCCCCAGACGGTGTGGCGCAGCGTCTTGTTGAACTTGGCGCCGGGCATCTTGCTGTTGTCGAGGTCGCGCAGCAGCACCAGCGGCACCAGGCCGAGCGGCGCGGCCGCGAGCAGCAGCGTACGGCGCAGCAGCTTGCGCTTGACGAAGCCGCTCTCGTTGGCGCCCTGGACGAACGTCTCGGCCACGACGTCGCGGTCGGGGGCGGCGGAGGCCATCTCGTGGCGCTCCTGGATCAGCGAGTATTTCGGCATGATCTGGCGGACCCAGATCACGATGCCGATCGCCAGCCCCAGGATCGCCACGGTCAGGGTGCTGCCCAGCGCGAAGTTGGACACCCCGGTCGCCTCGGGCCCGCCGACCTGGAAGACCACGTAGGAGACGATGAACCCGATCGACGCCAGGAACGTGATCATGAAGCACAGGGCCACGAGCTTCTCGGCCTTGCGGGCCTTGGCTTCGTCCTGCAACGTGACGCCGGGGACCTCCTGGTCGGCCTCCTGCGGCTGCTCGGTGGCGCCGAGCATCGAGGTGCCCGGCGCGGGGGTGCCGATGACGCGCTTGGGAACGCGTTCGTCCGGCTGCTCGATCTCGTGCTCGTTGTCTGTCATGACTTCTGTCGCTTCTTCGCGGTGATCCAGATGGCGGCCAGTGCGAGGGCGCTGAGACCCACAATCCACGCTACGAGACCCTCGGTGACCGGGCCGATCCGCCCGAGGCCGAAGCCTCCCGGGTCTTTCTGCGCGCGCACCTGCGTGATGTAGGCGATCATGCTGCGCTTCTCTTCCGGCGTGATCGTCGTGTCGTTGAAGACCGGCATCGCCTGCGGGCCGGTGACCATCGCCTCGTAGATCTGCGTGGGGGTCGCCTCGTTGAGGTTGGGAGCGTGCTTGCCCTGCGTCAGGGCGCCACCGGCACCGGCCCAGTTGTGGCACTGGATGCAGTTGGCGCGGAACAGCTCACCACCCTTGCCCGCGTCGCCCAGCTTCGGGTCGACCTGCTCGGCGCCCGGCACCTGCGGGCCGCCGCCGAGCGACTGCACGTAGGCGGAGATCTGCGTGATCTTCTCCGGGGTGACCCACTCGGGCTGCGGCTTGCGCGGCGCCTGGGGCCCAGGGTTGGCGGCGGGCATGCGGCCCGTGCTCATCTGGAAGTCGACGGCCGCGGCGCCGACGCCGATGAGCGTGGGCGCCGTCTCGGTCCCCTCGGCGTTGGTGCCGTGGCAGCTCGCGCAGTGCGCCACGAACAGGCTCTTGCCCTCGGCCACGTCGTCGACCTTGCCCGCCGCCAATGCCGCGTCGGCAGGCTTACCCGCCTGGACAAAAGCGGTGTATGCCATCCCGACCAGCGCCAACGCCAAAATCAGGACGGCGTATCTCGCTAGGGGATGCCGCCGCCAAGCGGTGATCCTAGTCACAGAAGTCCCGTTCCTTAACGAATGATGTAGATGGTCGCGAAAAGACCGATCCAGACGACGTCGACGAAGTGCCAGTAGTAGGACACGACGATCGCGCTGGTGGCCTGCTCATGCGTGAAGCGCTTCGCGGCGTACGTGCGTCCCAGCATGAACAGGAACGCGATCAGGCCACCGGTCACGTGCAGGCCGTGGAAGCCCGTCGTCAGGTAGAACACCGAGGTATAGGCGTTGGCGGACAGGGTCGCGCCGTCTGACGCCAGCTCGCCGTACTCGTACAGCTGCCCCGCGATGAAGACCGCGCCCATGAGGAAGCTGACGATGTACCAGAAGCGGAGCTTGCCGACCTGCCCCTTCTCCGCGGCCCACACGCCAAGCTGGCACGTCACACTCGACAGCACCAGGATGATCGTGTTGACCGTCGCGAACGGGATGTTCAAGTCGTGCTCGGGGTTCGGGACCATGAGCGGGTTCCACGCCAGGCCCTTCCCCTCGCTCACCGACCGGATGGTGAAGTACATCGCGAACAGCGCCGCGAAGAACATGAGCTCGGAGGACAGCCAGACGATCGTACCGACGCTGACCAGGTTGGGTCTGCGGTACGGCTGGGCTGCCGTCGTCGAAGTTATTGCGGATGCTGTCGCCACGGGCAGCATTATTGCGGCTCCAGTGGTCGGTCCGGCGCACGACCCCCCGTTAGAGGGCACGAACCGCGCACCAACCTGGGATAATTGGGGCAAACCACACCCAAACCGCCCAGCCTGCGCGGCACGCGCTCGGGCGGCCTGGGATTGCACACCGCCGCACCGGTACGATCCCAGGTGACCATACCGCTACGACACGATAGTGAGCGCGACAGCGATGTCCACTGGGAGCACCGACGACACGATGAAGGTCCTCGTCTACAGCGACGACGCCGCCACCAGGGCCGAGGTGAGCGCGGCCATCGGCAGGCGCCCGGCCGCCGACGTGCCTTTCGTCGAGCTCGTGGAGTGCGCCACCGAGCCCAAGGTCCACCAGTTGCTGGGCTCCGGCGAGATCGACGTGGCCGTCCTCGACGGCGAGACGCAGCCGGCGGGCGGCATGGGCGTCTCCCGCCAGGCCAAGGACGAGGTCTACGACTGCCCGCCCATCTGCCTGATCATCGCCAGGCGCGACGACCGCTGGCTGGCCGACTGGTCCAAGGCCGACGCCGTCGTGTCGCAGCCCCTGGAGCCGATGGTGCTGGCCGACGCGGTCGCCGACCTCATGCGCCGCCGCTCCTCCACCCGACTCAACGCCAAGTAGGTGCCCATGGACTCCCGGACGACCTGGCCCACCCTGCTTTCCGCTCTCCTGTCAGGCGAGCATCTCACCTCTGACGAGACGGCCTGGGCGATGCGGGAGATCATGTCCGGCACCGCGACGTCCGCGCAGATCGCCGGCTTCGCGATCGCGCTGCGCGCCAAGGGCGAGACGGTGGCCGAAGTGGTCGGCCTGGCTCGCACCATGCTGGAGCTGGCCACGCCGCTGAGCGTCGAGGGCCCCGTGGTCGACGTCGTCGGCACGGGCGGCGATCGTGCCCACACCGTCAACGTCTCGACGATGGCCGCCATCGTGGCCGCCGCCGCGGGCGCCAGGGTCGTCAAGCACGGCAACCGCGCCGCCTCGTCCTCGTGCGGCGCCGCCGACGTCCTGGAGCACCTGGGCATCCGGCTCGACCTGACGCCCGAGCAGACGGCGCTGGTCGCGCGCGAGGCGGGCATCGCCTTCTGCTTCGCCCCGGTCTACCACCCCGCGCTGCGCTTCGCCGGGCCCACCCGTAAGGAGATCGGCGTTCCCACGGTCTTCAACTTCCTGGGTCCGCTCACCAACCCGGCCCGCCCCGCCGCCCAGGCCATCGGCGTCTTCGACGCCGCGATGCTGCCCGTGCTGGCGGGCGTCTTCGCCGAGCGCGGAGTCTCCGCCCTGGTGTTCCGCGGCGACGACGGCCTCGACGAGCTGACCATCGCCGGCACCTCCACGGTCTGGGTGGTGAAAAACGGCACCGCGACGCAGACCGGCTTCGACCCGTCGGTGCTCGGCATCCCGCGCGCCGACGTGGGCGCGCTGCGCGGCGGCGACGTGGCGTTCAACGCCCAGGCCGTGCACGACCTGGTGCGCGGCAAGACCGGCCCGGTGCGCGACGCCGTCCTGCTCAACGCGGCCGCGGCCCTGGTGGCCCTCGACGGGCCCGGCGACAACCTCGACTCGGCGATGATCGACGGCTACGCCCGCGCGGTGCAGGCGGTCGACTCGGGGGCGGCCGCGGCCACCCTCGACCGCTGGGTGGAGGTCAGCCGCGCCTGCGGCCCCGCCTGACGTCCTGGCCATGCCCCGGGCCGCCGAACAAGAGGCCCGCTCGGGCGGGAGGCGGGCCTGACGACAGCAACCGCCGGACCGGGTGGCGTGACCCGGTCCGGCGGTCGTCCTACGGTGGCCGGCTACGGCAGGGTGACGGTGGGACCCGACTTGATCGAGCTCCACTTGAGCCACTGTTTCCAGCTCTCCTGCCAGTGCCCCCACCCGTTCGTGGGCTCCAGCTTCCGCGGCGAGCCCGTGATGATGATCGGGTCGCCGATCAGCGTGTTCTTGATGAACCACGCGGCGTTCGCCGGGCTGACGTTGACGCATCCGTGGCTGACGTTCGCGTGGCCCTGCGACCCGACCGACCAGGGTGCGCTGTGCACGTACTCGCCGCTGTTGGAGATGCGGACCGTGTTGTAGACCGTCAGCCGGTAGTAGCCCGGGGAGCCGGGCCCGATCCCCGGGGAGGTCATGATCGTCACTGGTTCGCGCGACATGGCCAGGTGGATGCCCGAGGTGGTGTAGTACTTCCACTGCCCGCCCTGGCCGGCGCTCATCGGCATCGTCCGGACCTTCTTGCCGTTCCGCCTGACCGTGAGCACGTGGTTGTTGGTGCTGCCCTTGGTGATCTGCTCGCGGCCGATCTTGAAGTTGAGCCGGACGTCGCGCTTGCCGTACATGCCGGGCCCGCCGCGCACTCCTGCCAGCTTGGCTTCCACCCGCACCTTCGTGTGCGCGGGCCAGTACTTCCGCGGCCGGAAGTCCACGTGGGTGTCGTCGAACCAGTGCCAGGCGCCCTCGACCGGCTTGGACGTGCGGACGATGAGGTTGCGCTCGACGGACACGCGGTCGGCCACCGGCTGGTCGAACTCGATCATGACGGGCATGCCGACGCCGACCGTCAGCCCGGTGTAGTCCTTGTTCGGGGTGATCGTCTTGATGTCGAACGTCTTGTCGCTCTTGACCGTCTTGAACGTGCTCTTCGCCTGGGTCTGCTTGCCCGCGGCGTCCACCGAGAGCGCGGTGACCGTGTAGGTCACGCCCGGCCTCGCCGTGACGGTGCTGCGCCATCGCGTACGGTCGCCGCTCAGGACGCCGTCCAGCGAGCCGGACTTGTCGCCCTCCACGCGTACGCTCCTGAGCGTGCCCCCTTGGGCCGACACCACGACGGGCTGGTCCGTGGGCACGTCGGCGGCCTTGTCGGCCGGAGAGAACGTCACAGAGGGCGCTCGCACCCCCGCGCCCGCCATCGCGACCCCGTCGGGCTTGCCCGCCGTGCCGCCCGCCGTGCCGCCTTCCGAGCACGCGGTGAGCAGCGCCAAGGCCAGCAGGCCGGCCGATCCATACGCTACGCGCCCCACGAGTGACTCCCTTGTCCCGCTCCATTGCCTTACCTGATGAGAAATCCGCTCGCTTGGCGCCCCGTACCTGGTTAGGGCCATAGAGGCAGTCCGCATAGCAGATTTCTCATTAGTACCCTGAGTGATCGAATGACCACATCCGGGAACCGGTAAAGAACACCAAAAAGCGGGCGTCCTCCCTCGTGGGAGCACGCCCGCCTCAGGTGTGGATCAGTGCGAGAAGTTGCCGCGGTAGTACTGGAACACGAACCCGATCATGGCCATGATGACCAGGAACACGCCGATCAGGAACATCCAGAAGCCGATCACGAACCCGGCGAAGGCGAAGGCCGCCGCCAGGCAGAGGAAGAGCGGCCACCAGCTGCTCGGGCTGAAGAAGCCGATCTCTCCCGCGCCGTCGCTGATCTCGGCCTGCTTGCTGTCCTCCGGCTGGGCGCCGATGCGCCGCGCGGTGAACATCAGGTAGTAGCCGACCATGAACGCGAACCCGACCGAGATGGCCATGGCCGTGGTGCCGACCGGCTCGCCTCTGCCCATCTCCGCCTTGGTCCAGAACCAGTAGGCGATGTCGACGCCGGCGAAGAACAGGCCGCACAGCAGGAACAGCCAACCCTGGACCTTCATCAGGCCTCGACCTCCTGGGCGGACTTGGCGGACACGTGCGGATAGTGCAGGTCGAACGCGGGACGCTCGGACCTGATGCGCGGCAGCGAGGTGAAGTTGTGCCGCGGCGGCGGGCATGAGGTCGCCCATTCGAGCGAGCCGCAGTAGCCCCAGGGGTCGTCGACGGTGACCTTGGGCGCGCTGCGCCAGGTCTTCCAGACGTTGTAGAAGAACGGCAACGTCGAGGCGCCCAGGATGAACGCGCCCACCGACGAGATCATGTTGAGGTCGGTGAAGCCGTCGGCCGCGCTGTAGTCGGCGTAGCGGCGCGGGAAGCCCACCACGCCCAGCCAGTGTTGGATGAGGAACGTGGTGTGGAAGCCGATGAACAGCAGCCAGAACTGCAGCTTGCCCAGCTTGTCGTCGAGCATCTTGCCGGTGAACTTGGGCCACCAGAAGTAGAACCCGGCGAACATGGCGAACACCACGGTGCCGAACACCACGTAGTGGAAGTGGGCGACGACGAAGTAGGTGTCGCTGATGTGGAAGTCGAGCGGCGGCGAGGCCAGGATGACGCCGGTCAGGCCGCCCAGGAGGAACGTCACCAGGAAGCCGACCGAGAACAACATCGGCGACTCGAACGTGAGATGCCCTCGCCACATCGTGCCGACCCAGTTGAAGAACTTCACACCTGTCGGCACCGCGATGAGGAATGTCATGAACGAGAAGAACGGCAACAACACCTGCCCGGTCGGGAACATGTGGTGCGCCCAGACCGTGATGGACAGACCGGCGATGGAGATCGTCGCGGCCACGAGGCTGATGTAACCGAAGATCGGCTTGCGGCTGAAGACCGGCAGGATCTCCGTCACGATGCCGAAGAACGGCAGGGCGATGATGTACACCTCGGGATGGCCGAAGAACCAGAACAGGTGCTGCCAGAGCAGCGCTCCGCCGAACTCCGAGTCGAAGATGTGCGTGCCGAGCTTGCGGTCGGCCTCCAGCGCCAGCAGCGCGGCGGCCAGCACCGGGAACGCCATCAGCACGAGCATGCTGGTCAGCAGCACGTTCCAGGTGAAGATCGGCATGCGGAACATGGTCATGCCGGGAGCACGCATGCAGATGATCGTGGTGATGAAGTTGACCGAGCCGAGGATGGTGCCCAGACCCGACAGGGCCAGGCCCATGATCCACAGATCGCCGCCGACGCCGGGCGAGTTGATCGCGTTGGACAGCGGCGTGTAGGCGAACCAGCCGAACGACGCCGCGCCCCCCGGGGTGAAGAAGCCCGAGACCGCGATGATGCTGCCGAACAGGTAGAGCCAGTAGCTCACCATGTTGAGGCGCGGGAACGCCACGTCGGGGGCGCCGATCTGCAGCGGCATCAGCTCGTTGGCGAAGCCGGCGAACAGCGGCGTCGCGAACATGAGCAGCATGATCGTGCCGTGCATGGTGAACAGCTGGTTGAACTGCTCGTTGCTGGTGAACTGCAGGCCCGGCTGCGCCAGCTCGGCCCGCATGACCAGCGCCATGACGCCGCCGATGAGGAAGAAGGCGAACGACGAGATCAGATAGAGGTGCCCGATGATCTTGTGATCGGTGGAGGACAGCCACTTGGCGATGATCTGGCCCTTGGTCACGGGCCTGATCGGCGTCCTGAGTGGTTCTTGGATGGCGGTCACTGGGCACTCCCAGCCTGTTGGGTCGCGATGTACTGGTCGAACTCAGCCTGCGGAACGAGCTTCACCGAGAAGAGCATCCGGCTGTGGTCGACACCGCACAGTTCGGCGCAGCGGCCGGCGAAAACGCCGGTCCGGTCGAGCGTCGTGATCTCGAACTTGCGACCCGGGTTGTCCTCCGGGATCCCGGGGATGACGTCCCGCTTGAACAGGAACTCCGGCACCCAGAAGGAGTGGATGACGTCGTCGCTCTGCAGCTCGAACTCGATCTTGGTCTTCGTCGGCAGGACCAGCTGGGGGCCCTTGTTGTAGTCGCTCACCGGCACGCCGGCGACCGGCGGCAGCGTCTTGCCGTTGACGGTGGTGGTGAAGCGCCAGCTCCACTGGTACGCCTCGACCTTGACCTTCACCGGCGCGTTGCCGGATACCTGCTCCAGACGCTCGCTGTCACGTGCGGTGAAGAAGAAGAACACCGACACCATGACGAGCGGGATCAAGGTGTAGAGCATCTCGATCGGCAGGTTGTAGCGGACCTGCGGCGGGAGCTCGGCCTTCGCCTTGCGCTTGCGGTGGAAGATGGCCGCCCACATGATCAGGACAATGACGACGGCACCCGTGGCGAGCGCGGCGATCCAGGCCCCGTTCCACAGGCTTTGGACCACATTGCCCTCTTCGGTGATGTGGCCGGGAAGAAGGCCGCGAGACCAGTCGGCCTCGGGGACGTCATTAGCACACGCCGTAGCAGTGGCCAGCAGCAACGCCAAAGCGGCGGCGCGTGGCACCCTGCGCCGGGCCAACGAACGCCGCGTCGTACGGCGAGTCGGACTCACGGATCGCCTACCCCACAGATGTAGCCCAAGAGTCTTTCCCCTGGGCGCGTATTGCTGTTTCTGATTCATGCACAGACTGACAAGCAGACACATTAGCGTGCAGGGGCCTTGCCCCACCGCGCGACCCCTCCATGGCGCCGGAAGTGGGACGATGAGTCTCGTGGCGTATTTCGACGCGGCCTCGAGTGAGCCGCTCCACCCTCAGGCACGCGAGGCGCTGCTGGCGGCGATCGACGTCGGCTGGGCCGACCCCGCGAGACTCTACGGCCAGGCCCGCCGCGCGCACCTGCTGCTCGAACAGGCCCGCACGGAGGTGGCCGAAGCGCTCGGCGCGCGCCCCGACGAGGTGTCGTTCACCTCCTCGGGCACGCAGGCCGTGCATCTCGGCGTGCTCGGCACCCTACACGGCAGGCGCAGGGTCGGGCGTCATCTGGTCACCACGGCCGTCGAGCACTCCAGCGTGCTGCACGCCGGCGGCGTGCACGAACGCGACGGCGGCACCGTCGAGACCGTCGGCGTCGGCCTCACCGGCCGGGTCGACCTCGACCGCTTCACCGCGGCGGTGGCCCGCCCCGGCACGGCGCTGGCCTGCCTGCAGACGGCCAACCACGAGGTCGGCACCCTGCAGCCGGTGGCGGAGGCGGCCGCGGCGTGCCGCGCCAACGGCGTGCCCCTGCTGGTCGACGCGGCGCAGACGGCCGGCCGGATGCCGGTCCCGCCCGGCTGGTCGGTGCTGGCGGCCAGCGCCCACAAGTGGGGCGGCCCGGCCGGGGTCGGCGTGCTGGCGGTGCGCAAGGGCACGCGGTTCCGCTCGTTCCTGCCGGAGGACGAGCGGGAGCGGCGGCGGGTGCCGGGCTTCGAGAACGTTCCCGGCATCGTGGCGGCGGCGGCCGCGCTGCGCGCGATGGCCGCGGAGGCGTCGCAGGAGCAGGCGCGGCTGGCCGAGCTCGTCGGCAGGATCAGGGAGACGGTCCCGAGGATCGTCCCGGACGTGGAGGTGATCGGCGACCCCGACGAGCGGGCGCCGCACATCGTGACCTTCTCGTGCCTGTACGTCGACGGCGAGGCGCTGCTGACCGAGCTGGACAAGGCCGGCTTCGCCGTGTCGTCAGGAAGCTCGTGCACCGCTAGTACGCTTCGTCCATCGCACGTTCTGGAAGCGATGGGCGTGCTGACGCATGGGAATGTCCGGGTGTCGCTGCCCAGGGGCGCTTCCGCGGCCGAGGTCGACCGCTTCCTCGCCGTGCTGCCCGAGCTGGTGCGCCGCATCCGGCAGGACGCAGGAGTCGCATGACCGAGGTTACCCAGCCGGCTTTGACGATCGACGCGCTCGGGAAGAAGTGCCCGATCCCGATCATCATGCTGGCCGAGCAGATCAACCACGTCCCGCTCAACGCGGTGGTGGCGGTGCTGGCCGACGACCCGGCCGCCTACACCGACGTGCCGGCGTGGTGCAGGCTGAAGTCGCACCGCCACGTCGGGTCGTACGAGCTGCCCGAGGGTGGCTGGGCGATCCACGTCAGGCGCAACTACTGACTTTCTCGCGCCGAAACGGCGTAGTGCCGTCCCGCCCGGCGGCGGGACGGCCTGCGACGCTCAGGGGTGGTAGCAGCGGATGTGCTCGGCGATCTCCGCGGCCGCCTCGGCGCCGTAGGCGGCGCCGAACCGCTCGAGGAAGACCTGCTGGCCGAGCTCATATTCCTGGCCGCCGACGCGCTCCAGCACGTGGGTGGCGGTGAGGTTGCCGATCTGGCCGCAGCGCTCCAGCGGCAGGCCCCAGGCCAGGCCCGCGAGGAAGCCGGCGCGGAAGGCGTCGCCGACGCCGGTGGGGTCGGCCTTGTCCCGCTCGGGGGCGGGAGCGACCATGATCGACGGCTCGCCCTTGCGGTCGATGACGGCGCCCTTGGGGCCGAGCGTGGTGATCCGGACGCCTACCCGGTCGAGGACCTCCGCGTCGGACCAGCCGGTCTTCTGCTCGATGAGCCCCTTCTCGTAGTCGTTGGAGAACAGGTAGGAGGCGCCGTCGACGAGGGAGCGGATCTGATCGTCCTCCATGCGGGCGAGCTGCTGGGAGATGTCGGCGGCGAAGCCGATGCCGCGCTGGCGGCACTCCTCGGTGTGGCGCAGCATCGCGTCGGGGTCGTTGGGGCTGATGAGCACCAGGTCGAGGCCGCCGGCGCGGGCGGCGACGGGCTGCAGCTCGATCAGCCGGGCCTCGGCCATGGCCCCCGTGTAGAAGGAGGCGATCTGATTGTGGTGCTCGTCGGTCGTGCACAGGAAGCGGGCGGTGTGCCGGGTCTCCGAGACGTGCACGGATCCGCAGTCGACGCCGTGGCGCTCCAGCCACGAACGATAGTCGGCGAAGTCGTCGCCGACGGCACCCACCAGGATGGGGGTCAGGCCCAGACAGCCCATCCCGAACGCGATGTTCGCGGCGCATCCACCGCGACGGATCTGTAGGTCATCGACCAGGAACGAAAGCGACACCCGGTCGAGTTGCTCGGCGATCAGCTGATCGCCGAAGCTTCCGGGGAAGGTCATCAGATGGTCTGTCGCGATGGAGCCGGTTACGGCGATGCGCACGGGGTTCTTCTTCCTCGTTGTCAGCAGGCCAGTGGGCCCATCGAGGATACGCGAAGGTCCCGCGCGCACAAAGGCGCGCGGGACCCGGCGACCAGTCGCCCGTCGCTCTAGTTGAACGAGTCTCCGCAGGCGCAGGAGCCCGTGGCGTTGGGGTTGTCGATGGTGAAGCCCTGCTTCTCGATGGTGTCGACGAAGTCGATCGAGGCGCCCATCAGGTAGGGGGCGCTCATCCGGTCGGTGACCACACTGACGCCGCCGAAGTCGGACACCACGTCACCGTCCATCGACCGGTCGTCGAAGAAGAGCTGGTAGCGCAGGCCGGAACAGCCGCCCGGCTGCACGGCGACCCGCAGCTGCAGGCCCTCCTCGCCCTGCTGCTCGAGCAGGCTCTTGACCTTGGCCGCGGCCGCGTCGGTCAGGATCAGGCCCTGTGCCGTGGTCTCGCTGCTCTCAACCGTCATCTGCTGACTCCCTAACCCGGCTGTCTGTTTTCGACGTCCTACTGATGACGCTACCAACACCTCGGGGATGCCACACATTCCCGGCCCCACCTCCCCCCGATTGCCCGCTTTCGTCCGTGTGTCATGATGAGTATCGTCAATTCGACGATAAGGGGGTACGGCCATGGCCACCCAGACTGGACTGCCGCTCTTCGTCCTCGGCAGTGGCGCCGATCCGCACAGTGAGAAGGGGGTCGAATGTCCCGGCGAGCTGCCGCCCGCCTCCGACCCCGGCCTCGTGGAACGCGCCCGCAAGGCGAAGGAGGCCCTCGGCGATCGCCTCTTCGTGCTCGGCCACCACTACCAGCGCGACGAGGTCATCCAGTTCGCCGACGTGACGGGCGACTCCTTCAAGCTGGCCCAGCAGGCGGCGGCCCGGCCCGAGGCGGAGTACATCGTCTTCTGCGGCGTGCACTTCATGGCCGAGTCCGCCGACATCCTGACCGGCGACGCCCAGAAGGTGATTCTGCCGGACCTCGCGGCCGGCTGCTCGATGGCCGACATGGCCACGTTCGACCAGGTAGAGGAGTGCTGGGACGCCTTGGAGGACGCCGGGCTGGCCGGCCAGGTGATCCCGGTCACCTACATGAACTCCAGCGCCGACATCAAGGCCTTCTGCGGCAGGAACGGGGGCGCGGTCTGCACCTCCTCCAACGCCCGCCGCGCCCTCGACTGGGCCTTCGAGCAGGGCGGCAAGGTGCTGTTCCTGCCCGACCAGCACCTCGGCCGCAACACGGCCGTCCTGGAGATGGGCATGTCGCTGGACGACTGCGTGGTGTGGAACCCGCACCGCCCGGGCGGCGGGCTGACGCGGGAGCAGCTTGAGCGCGCGCGGATGATCCTGTGGCGGGGCCACTGCTCGGTGCACGGCCGCTTCACCGCCGAGTCGGTGGACGACGTACGGGCGCGCATCCCGGGCGTCAACGTGCTCGTGCACCCGGAGTGCCGCCACGAGGTGGTGCTCAAGGCCGACCACGTGGGCTCGACCGAGCACATCATCAGGACGCTCGAGGCGGCGCCGGCGGGCTCCAGCTGGGCGATCGGCACCGAGCTCAACCTGGTCAAGCGCCTGGCCCAGACGTTCCCCGACAAGAACGTCTCGTTCCTTGACCGCACGGTCTGCTACTGCTCGACGATGAACCGGATCGACCTGCCCCACCTGGTGTGGGCGCTGGAGTCGCTGGTGCTCGCCCAGGACGGTGCGGTCGTCAACCAGATCACGGTGGACGACGACACCGCCCACTGGGCCAGGGTCGCCCTCGACCGCATGCTGGCCCTTCCGTGACGCGCCGCCCGAGGCTCAGGACCGTGCCTCGGGCCTACGCGAAGTCGTAGCCGACCCGGACCCTCACCGAGAGGGTCTGGCGGCCGGGACTGATCGAGGCGCCGCTCTCCGCGGCGGCCATCGGGAGCGGCTGCGGGCCGCTCCCGACCTCCTCGCTCACCGACACGACGCGGCCCAGCGGGCGGCCGGACAGCTCGGCGTACTGGGCCGCCTTGGCGGCGGCGTCGCGGAACGCCAGGGCCCGGGCCTCCCGCAGCGCGCCCGCCGGGTCCGACACCTCGAACACCACGCCGTTGAGCCGGGCCTCCTCGCCCACCCCCGCCACGGTGTCGATGACGCCGTCGGCCCCGGCAAGGTCGCGGACGACGACCTCCACACCCCGCGCCCCGCGGTAGGCGGCCACCTTCGGATAGGACTCGTACTCGGGCCCGAGGGAGAGCTCGGCCGTGCGGACATCCTCAGGGGCGATCCCCGCCCCGCGGAGCGCCTCGGCCAGCCGTGCGGCGGCGGCCCTGACGGCGGTGAAGGCGTCGGCGGCCGACGCCCTGCGCACCTCGACGCCCGCGTGCAGCCGCAGGATGTCGGGCACGGCCAGGACGGCGCCCTCGCCGACGACGGTGATGTCCATGCGGTGTCCTTCCCGGCCGGCGGTCGTGTCTCTCACTGCGTATCAGATCTCCTGGCGGCTTACGAGGCGTTCCTGCCGAAGCGGAAGCCCATGCTGTCGAACTCCGCCTTCTCCGGCGCCGTCGCCGGCACCCGGCCGACCTGGCCGGACAGGTCGATCACCACGGCCTCGTACCCGGATCCCCTGGTGCGCCAGACCGCCAGGTGCTCGTCGTCCCACCAGCCGATGAGCCGCGTAGGCCTGAGACGGCGTCCACGATCGCCTCCGGGGCTTCGAGCGGCACCTGGCGGCCGACGGCCGGCAGGCGTACGAGCTCGGCCGCGAGGTCTCGCGCGAGCCGTTCCTGGCAGGCGTCCCGCCCACCCGTGCTGATCACGGTGACCGCCACGCCGGGGACCGGCTTCTCCTCCCTGAGCCGGTGCAGGTCGGCCGCCATGTCGCGGCGGGCCAGCCACTCCCCCACGACGGCGGCCGGCACCTTGCCCATGCTGTAGACGCCCGCCGGGTCGGAGCAGCCCGCGAACAGCCGGTGCGCCGGGGGGCCGATCAGGCGGGCCAGCGCGGTCGCCCCCCACGTGCCGCCCAGGGCGGGCAGCCACCGGCCCGCGGACCTGGCCAGCGCGAGCGGCCGCCGCTCCCTGGCGCAGGCCGGGGCCACGAGGACGAGCCCCGCCACGCAGAGCGGGTGCAGCCTGGCGAACGCCTCCGCGTGCCAGCAGGCCACGCCGTGGGCGACGACCGTCACCTGTTCGGGGTGGGCGGGGGCCAGCGCGGCCAGCCTGGCGACCTCGGCGTACAGGGTGGGCGGGGCCGGCGAGCGTGGACTGAGGCCGAGCCCCGGGCGGTCGAAGCGGATGACGCGGTGACGCCTTCCGAGCTGCGCGGCCACCGCGTCCCAGTGGAACCAGGCGCCCGCGGCGCCCGCCGTGATGAGCACCGCGGGCCCGGTCCCCTGCTCGACCACGTGGGGCGGCCCGTACCCGTCCACCGCGCCGAAGTCCGGCCTCATGCCCGGCGCCCTTCCCCGCGCGCCCGTGCCCGGCGGCACGCCCGCCACCGCGCCGAGGGCGACGCCGGGGCCCGCGTTCAGCGCCATGCCGGGGCCCGCGGCCAGCACCTCGCCAAGGTCCGCGTACGGCGGCACGCCCGCCGCGGCCTCCCCTGCCGCGCCCGGGGCGATGCCCGGCGCGATGCCCGGCGCGGGTGGCGTGGGTCGTGCATCGTGGGCCCGCGAGATGGGCGCGGGCGCCAGGTTGGGGACCGGCGTCTGGTGGTCGTCCGACACGAGCAGGTGCAGGGCCGCGTACACGAGCCAGATCGCGAACATCGTGAGCTGGGCCCGGTGCGCGATCCCCACCCCCTGCCCCGCCGCGAGCGCGCCCACCGTGAGCAGCGTGGCGGCCACGCTGAGCCAGGTGAACAGCCACGACACCCACGACCGCCACCGCGCGCCGAGCAGCACCATCGCCGCCAGCCCGCAGACCGTGGAGAGCGCCGCCGCCAGCGTGTGCGCCCGGTGCGACCAGGACGGCTCCCGCAGCCCGCAGACCGGGTCGCTCAGCGCCGCGCAGTCGAGGGGGAACACTCCCGAGGCGAGGGTGAACAGCCCGAACGCGGCCACCGCCAGCCAGCCCCGCCACTCGCGCGCCGTCCTCGGCAGGAGCAGCACGCCGGACACGCACGCCAGTCCGGCCAGCCCGTCGCTGACCCGGAACAGGCGCGTCCACGGCTGGTCGCGGGCGGCCAGTTCGCTGACGTACCCATGGGCCCTGTCGACCGCCGGCGTGGTGAACTGACCGGTGATCCACGCGCTGACCAGCACCGCCGCCACGATGAGCGCGGATGCCGCAAGCACGACCAGTCTTCGCTCCACGTGAACATTAGACCACTGTGGGTGATTATCGCCGGAAACGCCCCCTGGTCAGAGGCCGGGCGCACCCCAGACGGGGAACCATCGGCTGAGGTCCTTCTCCAGCGGCAGCTCACCCTCCAGCGCGCCCCTGGCCTGCAGTTCGAGCGCGTTGTCGCGCCGCTGCCCGGACAGCGGCGCGAACGGGTAGAACGTGCCCCGCTTGTACAGGTAGACGACCGCCAGCCGGCGCCCGTCCTCCGGGGCGGCGAACGACACCAGCGAGCACAGCAGCGAGGGCCCGAACCCGGCCGACTCCAGCGACGAGTTGACCGCGTGCAGCTCGGTGACCAGGTCACTGAGCGCGTCGGGGGCGCGGCGCACCAGCAGCCAGGTGTAGCCGTAGCCGTCGTCGGACTCCTCGACGCGCTCGCCGAGCAGCGCCTTGACGTCGCGTTCGAGCGTGGCGAACGCGCCTCCCTCAGCGGCCCTGAACGCCACCGAGCCGAGGCCCGTGGGCGTGAGCCCGGTCGCGGCCTGCAGCGTCACGGCCGCGGACGGCAGCGCGAACAGCGCGTCGAGGTTGGGCTTGACCGGCTTCGACCGGCCGAGCAGCGCATCGAGCCAGCCCATGCGGGTTCAGCCCCTTCCGAGCTGCTTGGAGATGTTCGTCAGCTGCTCCAGCCGCCGCTCGAGCCGCGGGTGCGTGGAGAACAGGTTCGCGAGCGTCTCACCGGGGGCCAGCGCCGGGGCGAAGTAGAAGGCGTTGAACGGCTCGGCCTCGCGCAGGTCGCGCGTGGGAATCCTGGCCATGTCGCCGGTGATCTTGACCAGCGCGCTGGCCAGGGCCGACGGCCTCTGGGTGAGCAGCGCGCCCGCGCGGTCGGCGGCCAGCTCCCGGTAGCGCGACAGGGCGCGGGTGAGCAGGAAGCTGATGGCGTACACGAGGACGGAGACCAGAACGATGATCAGTCCGATCGGCACGCCGCCCTGGCCGCCGTTGCGGCGGCCGCCGAGCCCGGTGTAGAGGGCGAACCTCGTCATGAGGCCCGCCACGATGCCGAGGAACGAGGCGATCGTCATGACGGCCACGTCACGGTGCGCGATGTGGGAGAGCTCGTGCGCGAGCACGCCCTCGAGCTCCTGCGGCTCGAGCCGCCGCAGGATGCCGGTCGTCACGCAGACGACGGCGTTCTTCTGGTTGCGGCCGGTGGCGAACGCGTTGGGGACGTCGGACTCCGCGATCGCCACCCGCGGTTTGGGCATGTCGGCCAGCGCGCACAGCCGGTCGATCAGGCCGTGCAACTCGGGGGCCTCCTGCGGCGAGACCTCCCGCCCTCCCATCGCGAACAGCGCGATGCGGTCGGACAGGAAATACTGCACCAGCAGCAGACCCCCTGCCAGAACCAGCACGGTCAGCGCCCGCACGCCCAAGGCGATCAGGACGCCGACGAACACCACGTAGAGCAGCCCGAGCAGGAACATCGTCACGACCATGCGGCTGGTCAGGCCGCGGTCGGACGCGAACCGCGTACGCACGGGCTCAGCCCGGGATGAGGCCTTGGTCGCCCAGCATCTCCCGGACCTCCTCGATCGAGGCGTCCGCGGGGGGAAGGATCAGCTCTGACGGCTCAAGGCTGTCGTCGGGGAGCGCCTTGCCCACGTGGCGCACCTTGTCGAGCAGTGCGTGCAGCTTGACGCGGAACGACTTCTCGTCGCCCGCGTCGATGGCCGCCTCCAGCTCGGTGTCGAGCTCGTTGAGGACCGAGATGTCGTCGGCGGAGATCTCCACCTGACCCTCGCCCATGATCCTGACAATCATGCGCCCTCCCCTGGCTGACGCAGCTGCTGGGTCTGGCCGGGCTGCTGCTGTGCCTGCTGCGGGGCCTGCTGCGGCTGCTGCTGAGGCTGGCCCTGCTCGATGGCGCCCTGCGGCGCCGGGCCCTGGCCCAGCTCGGACTTCATCCTGGCCAGCTCGAGCTCGACGTCCATGCCGCCGCCCATGCGGTCGAGCTCGGCCTGGATGTCGTCGCCCTTGGTGCCGCTGTAGTCGTCGAGCGCGCCGCTGGCCAGCAGCTCGTCGATGGCGCCCGCGCGGGCCTGCATCGACGCCGTCTTGTCCTCGGCGCGCTGGATCGCCAGGCCGACGTCGCCCATCTCCTCGGAGATGCCGGAGAACGCCTCGTTGATGCGCGTCTGCGCCTCGGCGGCGGTGTAGGTGGCCTTGATCGTCTCCTTCTTCGTGCGGAAGGAGTCGACCTTGGACTGCAGCCGCTGGGAAGCCGTGGTCAGCTTCTCCTCCTCGGCCTGCAGGTTGTCGTGCTGCACCTTCAGGTCGGCCATCTGCGCCTGCAGATTGGACCTGCGCTGCAGCGCCTCACGAGCGAGGTCTTCACGCCCCACGGACAGCGCCTTGCGGCCCTGCTCCTCGTAACGCTGGGCCTGCTTCTCCAGGCCGGTGATCTGCAGCTCCACCCTCTTGCGTGACGTGGCGACGTCGGCCACGCCCCTGCGCACCTTCTGCAGCAGCTCCAGCTGCCGCTGATAGGAGTAGTCGAGGGTCTCGCGCGGATCCTCCATCTTGTCCAAAGCCCTGTTGGCCTTCGACTTGAAGATCATCGAAAGTCTCTTCATCACGCTCATGCGCGTCGGCCGTCCCCTTCTAGGTCGTGCTGGTGTTCCCAATGCAGCGCAGCCGCCTTGGGATTACCCTACGCATAACGCGCGAGGGCGTCACTAAGTTGCAGTCCAGGTAGGGTTGACGTCGTGTTGCGACGCCGTTCCCAAACCTCCGTGGACGATACCCCCGCCCCCACTGACGATCCTAAGCCCAAGGGCAAAGGTCGTCCCACACCCAAGCGCCGGGATGCCGAAGGCAAACGGCGCCAGCCGGTCTCCGCGCCGAAAGACCGCAAAGAGGCCTATCGGCAGATGCGGGCCAAGCAGGCCGCCGAGCGCGATAAAGCCCGCCGGGGCATGCTCGCCGGCGACGAGCGCTATTTCCCCGCGAGGGACAAGGGCCCCGCGCGCAAGTTCGCGCGCGACTGGGTCGACTCCCGCCGCCTGCCGAGCCAGTATTTTCTGCCGTTCTCGCTACTGATCCTGCTGGCGACGTGGGTTCCCTGGCCGGCGGAGATCCGTGCGCAGGTGCTCAACCTCGTCATCGCGGTCGGCTGGCCGATCATGATGATCGGCGTGCTGTTCACCTCCGTCTATGTCGCCTGGAAGGTGAAGCGGCAGGTGGCGGAGAAGATGCCGGACGAGAGCCTCAGGGGCGTGGGCTTCTACGCGGCCATGCGGGCCCTGCAGATCCGCAAGCTGCGCTTCCCTCCGCCGCAGGTTCTGCCGGGCGGCAGGCCGGTGCAGCCCAAGCGATAACCATATTTTCCCGATTTTCCGGGAGATTCCGACAAATCGGGAAAATTATGGATTGCTGTACTCAGTGTTGTTCCAGCGCAGCACGCCTCCCCTGACCGCCGGCTGCCAGCCCTCGACCGCCGTGCCCTGCTCCAGGGCGTCGGCGACGGCCCGCATCAGCGCGTAGTAGGACGGCAGCCGGGGCGCCATGCCGGAGATCGTGTCGTTCCACCCGACGGTGCCCTCCGCGGAATCGACCACGGCGTACACCCCGTCCTCACTGTTGCGCTCCTCGAAGAGCACGAACGGGATCATGCGTCCGTTCCAGGCTTCGTTCGCGAGACCGGGGCCCAGGTCGGTGTGGTTCCAGGAGCACTCCGACCGCCAGGCGTCCCTGATCCGGCGGATGCTGAGGTTGGCGGCGCCGTCGTAGGAGAACCCGAAACCGAACGCCCGCGCTCCTCGCGAGCCGTTGTGACGCAGGAGCGAGGCGCGCAGGTCGTCGGGGAAGTCGACGCCCATCTGGGCTTCGGCGATCGCGATCGTGCGGGCCCTGCCGGGCGCTCCGAGCGTCTTGTACGTGCGGGGCGCGTTCGCCTTCAGCCACCGCTCGATCCGCCGCCACTGGCGGTCCACGGCCCGCCTGACCTTCGGATCGATCGGGCGCACCCGCACCGGGCGCGGCTCGGGCGCACAACTGGGGTCGGCGACCGGCACCGGCGGGCCGGTCGGGGCCGGCGTGGGGAGCGGTGTGACGGCGGGGCCGGTGGGGAGCGGTGTCGGGGGCTGAACGTCGTTCTCGGACACCGGCAGCGCGGCGGTGAGGGCGTCCTGTTCCGCCTGGTGGGTCCGTGCCCGGGCCGAGGACGCCTCCTGCGCCTCCGTGGGGACCAGCGCGGCCACCAGGGTGACCGCCACGATCAGCGCGATGCCGGCCCACGCCGGGCCCATCCCGGCCCTGCCCTCCGGCTGCCGCGGCGGCGGGGGCGGGAGCGGGGTCTGCGGCATGCGGGCGCGGCGGCGCAGCCGGACCGCGACGGCGGTCACGACGGCGGCCGTGAGCGCCAGCCGTACGAGCTTCAGCACGTCGCGCACCCTATCCCGAAACGGATCACCCCACGTGCCGGGATTAAGGTCGGACGCATGGAATTCCGACACCTCGGCCGCAGCGGTCTCGTGGTCAGCGAGATCAGCTACGGCAACTGGCTCACCCACGGCTCCCAGGTCGAGGAGGACGCCGCCAAGCAGTGCGTTCAGGCGGCACTCGACGAGGGCATCACGACGTTCGACACGGCCGACGTGTACGCGGCGACGAAGGCCGAGGAAGTGCTCGGCCGGGCGCTGAAGGGCGTACGCAGGGAGTCGCTGGAGATCTTCACCAAGGTCTACTGGCCGACCGGGCCCGGCAGGAACGACCGCGGCCTGTCGCGCAAGCACCTCACCGAGTCGATCCACGCTTCGCTGCGGCGCCTGCAGACCGACTACGTCGACCTCTACCAGGCCCACCGCTTCGACTACGAGACTCCGCTCGAGGAGACGCTCAAGACCTTCGACGACCTCGTACGCCAGGGCAAGGTTCTCTACGTCGGCGTCAGCGAGTGGACGGCCGAGCAGATCGCCCAGGCCCTCAAGATCGCCGACGAGATGGGCTTCGACCGGATCGTGTCGAACCAGCCTCAATACTCCATGTTGTGGCGGATCATCGAGTCCGAGGTCGTGCCGCTGAGCGAGAAGGAGGGCGTCGGCCAGATCGTCTGGTCGCCGATCGCCCAGGGCGTGCTCACCGGGAAATACCTGCCGGGACAGCAGCCCCCTGAGGGCTCGCGCGCGACCGACAAGAGCGGCGGCAGCAACATGATCGCCCGGTGGATGAGGGACGACGTGCTGACCCGCGTGCAGGAGCTCAAGCCGATCGCCGCGGACCTGGGGCTCAGCATGGCGCAACTGGCCATCGCGTGGGTCCTGCAGAACCCGAACGTCTCCAGCGCCATCATCGGCGCCAGCCGCCCCGAGCAGGTGCGTGACAACGTACGGGCGTCGGGCGTGAAGCTGGATGCCGACGTGCTGCGGCGGATCGACGACGTGCTCGGCCCGGTCGTGGAGCGCGACCCCTCCAAGACCGAGAGCCCCCGCACCCGCCCCTAACCACAGAAACAGCAAAAACCCCTTGAGCCACGAATGCGCTCAAGGGGTTTTCGTGTTTCTTTCATTCACTCCGGACGCAATGACATTCCCGCGTATTCGACGCGATCCTCCTCGAGCAGGGCCACCTGCTCCACCCCGGATTCGAGCAGGTCACGCCAGTTCTCGCCGAGCCACGACTCCGCGTCCGCCTGGCTCGGAAAAACCTCTCGCGGCAAAGGACGATCCGTTACCTCACCACCATTTGCCTTTTCATAACGCCAACGCCATGTCATGCCATACGCTCCTTTTCCGCGGGTTCGCCGGCGCACCCTCCGCAGGCACTGGAACCCTACTCCCGAGCTTGGAGGTCCATCGATGCTGCGCGCGTTTCGTGTTGCGGCCGGAGTCGCCCTCGGGGCGGCCGCCTCAGTCTCCCTCCCCTGCTCTGCCCTCGCCGCTCCGCCCGTCTCCCCCGGAGACCCCGTGCCGGGCGCGGCCGACCCCGGCGCCGCGCGCGGGTGGAGCGTCTGGCAGAGCGACGGCACCGCCTGGCTGGCGGCCGCGCCCGGCGACTCGCCGCCGGACGGCTCCGTCATCGGCTGGCGCTTCTCGGCTGCCCCGGACGGGACGGCGGGCGAACCCCCCGCCGGGGAGCTGCCCTCGTTCCAGGCCGTGTGCGGCAAGGACACCGCCGCGTCCGGGCACAAGCGCGTGGTCGTGGCGGTGGACTTCGGCGAGGCCGGCTCCGACGCCTACCCCGGCGAACAGCCGCCCGCCGAACCGTCGGCCACGTGCGTCGCGGACGCCGAGTCCGCCACCGCCGCCCGGCTCCTCGCCTCCATAAGCAGGGTCCGGGTGAACGCGGGCGGTGACGTCGTCGCGGTCGACGACTATCCGGGCAGGGAGAAGGGCGGCACGGCGCTCGACGCCGCCGTCCCCGCCGCCGCCTCCGAGGGCGGCGTGCCGGTCACGTTGATCGCGGGTGGGGCGGGCGCGCTGGCCCTGCTCGGAGGCGGCGCCCTGGTGGCCACCCGCCGCCGCACCACGGTGAAGGCCGGCGGCTGACCCCGAGGTCGTGCACCCGGGCGAGCGGGAGCGGATGCGGGTTTGTACGCTCGGCGCGGTGAAGCTCCTCATCAACGGCACAGCGGGCGGCGCCGGCTGGCCCGAGCCCGGCTGCGGGTGCGCCTCGTGCGCCGGGTTGCCTGCCGGTCATCGCCGCCCGTTCGAGCTGGTCGTGGACGGCGTGGTCCGCTATCCCTTCACCGGCCCGCCCGACGGCTACCTGCCCCTCGCGGGCGGTCTGGGGCTGGCCGGCCCCGACGGCTCCGCGCTCCTTCACCTGCCGGCGGGACGAACGCCCCCGGCGGCCGGGCCGGCGCGCTACGACGTCGTGCTGATCGACCTGCTGGACCGGCCGGAGCGGCTCGGCGAGCTACGGCGCGCGGGGCTGGCCGACGAGGCGACCCTGGTGGTGGCCGTCGGGCTCGACCACCGGGTCCGGTCGGAGGAGGAACTGGCCAGGCGCCTGCGGCTGTGGGGAGCGATCGCCGTCCCGGACGGGACCGAACTGGCGTGCCGTCCGCCGAACCGCCCGCGCAGCGACCCTTCGAGCCCTCGGCTGAACGACTCCGCGGACGAGCGGGCGAACGGCGTTGCGGACGAGCGAGCGAGCGGCCGGGTGGGCCCGCCGCGGCGGACGTTGTTGCTGGGCGGGTCACGCTCGGGCAAGTCGGCGGAGGCGGAGCTGCGGCTGGTGGCGGAGCCGTACGTCACCTATGTCGCCACCGGCCCGGCCGGCGGAGAGGACGGCGAGTGGGCGGAACGGGTACGGGCGCACCGGGCGCGGCGACCCGCTCACTGGGCCACCGCCGAGACCACCGACCTGGCCACGGCCATCAGGCGCGCCACCACACCGCTGCTGATCGACGGGCTGGGGACCTGGGTGGCGGCGGTTTTCGACGAGCACGGGGCCTGGGAGGGCGACCGCGCGCCCGTGGCCACGCGCTGCGACGACCTCGTGGCGGCGTGGCGGCAGGCCCCGGAACGGATCGTGGCGGTGTCCGACGAGGTGGGGCTGGGCGTGGTGCCCGCCACCGCCGCCGGACGCGCTTTCAGGGACGTGCTCGGGCGGTTGAACGAGCGCCTGGCCGCCGAATCCGAGCACGTGGCCCTGGTGGTGGCCGGGCGGCCGCTGGAGCTCTGACGGTGACGCAGGCACCGGCCGGATCATCCACACGGACGCGGATGCGAACACCGACGCGAGCGCCTGCGAGGGCGGGCCGGGATGGGCCGCGTCAGAGCCGGTGCCAGGAAGGAGGGCGGTGTCGGTTGCGGTGTCAGGAGCGTGCGGCCCGGGCGTACCAGCGGCCGTCCACGCGGTCCACGTGCAGGGAGCGGCCGAAGCAGTCGGAGAGGTTGGCGGGGGTGAGCACGTCGTCCACCGGGCCGGCGGCGAGCACGCTGGCGTCGCCCATCAACATCGCGTGGGTGGTCGTCGCGGGCACCTCCTCCAGGTGGTGCGTCACCATCACGGTGGTGAGCACGGGCCTGGTCGTGGCGAGCTCCTCGACGGCGGCGATGAGGTCTTCCCTGGCGGGCAGGTCGAGCCCCGCGAACGGCTCGTCGAGCAGCAGCACCGCCGGGTCGGCCATGAGCGCCCTGGCCACCCGGATCCTCGCCCGTTCCCCCTGCGAGCAGACGCGGAACGGCCGCTCCGCCAGCTCCTTGCAGCCCAGGTCCGCGAGCAGCCGGTGGGCCCGGTCACGCTCAATGTCGCCGTACTTGTCCCACAGCGGGGCGCTTGTCCCCGTGTGACCGGTGAGCACCACGGTGTGCGCGGTCGCGCCCTCCTGTTCCATCAGCTCCTCGTCGATCAGCCGCTGGCTGGAGGCGACCAGGCCGATGTGACGGCGCAGCTCTCGCACGTCGACCCGGCCGAGCGGGTGGCCGAGCACCTTGACCGTGCCCTCGCTGGGATGACGTACGGCGCCGGCCAGCGAGAGGAGCGTCGTCTTGCCCGCGCCGTTGGGGCCGAGGACGGCCCAGTGGTCGCCGTAGCCGACCTGCCAGTCGATGCCGTCGAGCAGCGCCTTGCCGACAACGCGGACGCCTACGCCTTCGAGTTCAAGCACGTGCATCCCGACAGACTAGTGGGCACCGGGATCGTCCGTTACCGATGTGAAATACGAACGCGTACCGGCGCTACGGTCTCTCGCAGGCACGAGGAGAGGGCGGCGGTCCGGTGAGCAAGTTTGTCAGGGTTCGACGGTTCGCGGACGGCTGGCGGTTCTCGACCGGCACGCTGACCGTCTTCCCCGTACGCGTGGAGCGGGTGGACCGGGAGGTCGCGGGGCGGGCGATGGTGCTGGCGCCGGCCGTCGGGCTGGTGCTCGGGCTCGTCGCCGGGCTGCCGTTGCCGCTGGTCTCGCTGCTGCACGGGCCGCCGCTGCTGGGCGCGGCGCTGGCGGCGGGGTCACTCGCCGTACTGACCCGGGGGCTGCATCTGGACGGGCTCGCCGATCTCGCCGACGGGCTGGGCAGCGGCAGGCCGTCCGCTCAGGCGCTCGACATCATGAAAAAATCGGACATCGGGCCGTTCGGGGTGATGGCGCTGGTGTTCACGCTGCTCATCCAGGTGGCCGCGGCCGCCGACGCCGGCTACGCCGCCTTCGTGACCGCCTGCGCGACGGGACGGCTGGCGCTGGTGTGGGCCTGCCGGGCGGGCGTGCCCGCCGCCCGGCCCGGCGGGCTCGGCGCGATGGTCGCGGGCACGGTACGCCCGCTCGCGCCGTGGCTCGTCACCGTGGCCGCGCTGCTCGGCGCAGGCTGCGCGGGCGTACTGCCGGCCGGCCTGCCCGCCGGGCTCGGCCCGGGCTGGACGTGCGTACTGCCGGCCGGCCTGCTCGCGGGGCTCGGCGCCGCCCTGCTGCTGCTCCGGCACGCCAGACGGCGACTCGGCGGGATCACCGGCGACGTGCTCGGCGCGCTCGTGGAGACCGGCACGGCCACGACGCTGGTGGTGTGCGCGCTACTCGGCTGAGTCGTGGTGTGCGCTGCTCGCCGAAGTGCGCGGCCCGGCGGCGACGGGCGGTGTACGGCCCGCCGGCTCCTGGCGTACCGGAAAGAAGCGGAGCAGCGCCGCGCCGGCCAGTGCCAGCACGACCCAGCCGACCAGTCCGGTCAGCCCGACCAGGAGTTCGTTGGGTGGCGCGGCGGCGTCGCCGAGCAGCAGGATGGGCGGCATGACCGCGTTGAGCGAGCCGTGGGCGACGACCGCGGGCCACACGCTGCCCGTGCGCAGCCGCAGCCATCCGATCAGCACCCCGGCCAGCACGCAGAAGCCGATGAAGAACAGCGCCGCCCACGAGCTCAGGCTGGGGTAGTTGTAGCCGAGCAGGGTGAGCGGGGCGTGCCAGACGCCCCAGATCGCGCCGGAGAGCAGCAGGCCGGCGAGCATGCCGTTCGTGGAGGTGAGGCGAGGCAGCAGCCAGCCGCGCCAGCCCCACTCCTCCCCCAGGGCGGGGATCGCGTTGAGCAGGGGGCCGGCGACGATCGCCACCACGATCTGCAGCGCCGCGACCGTGCCGAGCTCGCCGGGGATCTCCATGCCGCGGGCCTGCAGGGCCGCCCTGAGCAGGCTGAGCCGGTCGAGGTCGAGCGCGACCAGGCCGACGGCGGCGCTGAGCCCCATCGCGAGGAGCGCCAGCAGGGGCACCCCGAGCCAGGTGGCCAGCACGAGCAGCCCGGTGCGCTTCCCGCGCTCGCCGAGCGTGAGCCCGGTCTGGCGGGCCCACTCTCTGGCGGGCGTGCGCGTGACGGCCCACACGCCGAGCACCGCCGCGGTGGGCGTGAACATCATGGCCGAGGCCAGCAGGGGCAGCAGCGGCGAGCCGAGGCCCCCGCCGAACCACAGGGGCAGCGCGACCGCCCAGGACAGCCCGAAGGCGAGGACGATGAAGATGGGGAGAGATCTGTTCATTGTTCCACTCGCTCCGCGATGAGGGCGTTGATAAGGGATGCGCCGCGTGAGGCGTCGTCGATGCTGATCGCGAGCTGACCGCCGGAACGGTACCTGATGATCAGGCACTCCCCGCCGCGCAACATGATGGTGGCGCTGCCGGGGAGCCCGCGGAAGCCCCAGCCGCCGACCTGGCTCGGATGGCGGGTCTCCGACAGCGCCACGTCGATCTTCCGCAGCCGGATCCTGCGTGCCGGCCAGCCGAACGGGCCGAACCCGATCGCCACCCCGTCGCCGCTCACCCTGACGGCGACCGAGGCGGACAGCAGCCCCAGGAGAAGCACGATGACGAGCGCGGGCAGCGTGACGCCCAGGACGGCGCCCGCCCCGGACCCGAGGAAACGCAGCACGACCAGCACGCCCACGCCTCCGCCCGCGGCGGCGGCGACCGCGGCCGGCCACGGGTTGGTGACACGGCTGACCCAGACCGTGCGTTCTCCCTCCCTGAGCCGCAGCCGCGGCGGGCGCGCGTCGGCGGAAGGCGGTTGGCCGGGCTCACCCCTGGCGAGGTAACCGGCGGCGACGGCCGCGGCGGCGGATCCCGCGAGGGTGGCGATGACGTGCCAGGCCGTCAGGTGCGCCGCCGTCCAGACGGGTACGTCGAGGTTCGCGACCAGAGTGCTGAGGCTCACACCGGGCGCGAACACGCTCATGAAGCCCAGCGTGCCCCACCAGAACATCCGGCCTTCCCTGCGCGCGTGCGCCCACCCGCTGCCGACCAGCAGAGCCAGCCAGGGCACTCCCCAGAGCAGCAGCCCCATGGCGACGAACCCGGAGAACGACATCGAACCGTCCACCCTGCCACCGTTCCCCCAGTGCGTGGCCATCGGGTCGGGCAGCCGGTCGCGCACCGCCAGGGGGACCAGGACGAACGCGACGGTGACCGGCAGGCCCCAGGCCGCGGCGATGACTCGGGGGTTCATGGCACTTCCTCCAAGATGGCGATGAGGTCGTCACGGCCGTAGCCGTGCTTCCTGGCCTCCTCCAGCAGCTCACGTGCCCGCTGCACCAGCAGGGCGCGCCCGTCCGCGCGGCCCGCGACGCTGACCCCCCTGCCTCTCCTGAACTCCAGCAGGCCCTCGTCCCGCAGGTCGCGCAGCGCGCGCAGCACGGTGTTGGGGTTGATGCCGAGCGCCTGGGCCAGGTCGCGGGCCGGTGGCAGCCGGTCGCCAGGGCGATAGGAGCCCTCGCCGATGGCGCGCCGGATGGCGCCGGCCACCTGCTCATGCAGCGGCCTGGCGTCATTCAGATCGAGCGTCAGCAACATGATGCCAATGACACTAGCACCATGTCACAGAAACGGGCGCAGCGTCATTGGTAGGATGAACCCCTGTTTGTGAGTACCGAGAAACCGTGGATAGCATCGGTTTACGTGACCACTGTGCGGTTGAACTCAGCAGATCCCGTCTCCTTCGACACCGACGCCTTGATCGTCGGCTTCAGGTCCGGCCCCGACGGCCCCCGGCCCGTGACGGGCGACGAGTCCCTCGACACGGCCTTCGGCGGCAAGCTCGCCGCCTCACTCGCAGCCGTCGCCTTCACCGGCAAGGCGGGCGAGCTGGCCAAGCTGCCGACGTTCGGCGCCACCGCCGCACCACTGCTGGTCGCGGTCGGCCTGGGCGACTCCCCCGACGCCGACGGCCTGCGCCGGGCCGCCGGCGCAGCCGTGCGCTCACTGGCCGGCACCGCGCGCGCCGCGCTCGTCCTGCCCGCGGACAGCCCCGACGAGGCCGAGGCCGTCGCGCTGGGCGCGCTGCTGGGGGCGTACACGTTCTCCCGCTACCGCACCGACGGCGAGCAGAAGCCGCCCGTCTCCGAGCTCACCGTGGTCTCCGGCCAGCCCGAGGGCGTGGCCGAGCGTGCGAGCGTGCTGGCCGAGTCCGTCGCGCTGGTGCGCGACCTGGTCAACACGCCGCCCTCCGACCTGTGGCCGGCCAAGTTCGCCGAGATCGCCGAGCAGTCGGGCGGCGAGGCGGGGCTGAGCGTCGAGGTCCTCGACGAGAAGGCGCTCAAGGACGGCGGCTACGGCGGCCTCATCGGGGTCGGTCAGGGCTCGGCCAACCCGCCGCGCCTGGTCCGCCTCTCCTACACCCATCCCGAGGCGAGCAAGACGCTGGCGTTCGTGGGCAAGGGCATCACGTTCGACTCCGGGGGCCTGTCGCTCAAGCCGTCGGCCTCGATGGACTGGATGAAGTCCGACATGGGCGGCGCGGGCGCCGTGTTCGGCGCGCTGATCGGCATCGCCAGGCTCGGCCTGCCCGTCAACGCGATCGGCTACCTCTGCCTGGCGGAAAACCTGCCCAGCGGCACCGCGCAGCGCCCCTCCGACGTCATCCACAGCTACAGCGGCAAGACGGTCGAGGTGCTCGACACCGACGCCGAGGGCCGTCTGGTGCTCATGGACGGCATCGCCAGAGCCGCCGAGGACGGCCCCGACGTGATCGTCGACGTCGCCACCCTCACCGGCGCGCAGATCGTGGCGCTGGGCTGGCGCACCGCCGGCGTCATGGCCAACGACGACGCCGTCAGGGAGCTCGTCCTCGAGGCCGCCAAGGCCGCGGGCGAGGGCGCGTGGGGCATGCCGCTGCCCGAGGAGCTGCGCAAGGGTCTCGACTCACCGATCGCCGACCTCGCCAACCTGCAGCCCGAGCGGTGGGGCAGCATGCTGACGGCGGGCATCTTCCTGAAGGAGTTCGTGCCCGAAGGAGTGCGCTGGGCCCACATCGACATGGCGGGGCCCGCGTTCAACAAGGGTGAGCCGTACGGTTACATCCCGAAGGGCGGCACCGGTGCGATCACCCGCACGCTCATCGGACTGGCAGAGCGGCACGCGAGCATCTGAAACAAATGAAAAGATGAGGGCATCACAACACCCCGACAAGGAGCCTTCCTGTGGCCTATGACATCGTCGTCCTAGGTGGCGGCAGCGGCGGTTACGCCTGCGCGCTCCGGGCGGCCGAGCTGGGCAAGTCGATCGTCCTGATCGAAAAGGACAAGATCGGCGGCACCTGCCTCCACAGGGGATGCATCCCCACGAAGGCCCTGCTGCACTCCGCCGAGGTCGCCGACGAGACCCGCGAGAGCAAGTCCTTCGGCGTCAAGGCGCGCTTCGACGGCATCGACGTCCAGGGCGTCCACGCGTTCAAGGACAAGATCGTCACGCGGGCGTGGAAGGGCGTGCAGGGCCTGCTGAAGGGTGCCGGCGTGACGATCGTCGAGGGCGAGGGCCGCCTCGCCGGCCCCGGCCGGGTCCAGGTGGGCTCCGAGGTCTACGAAGGCCGCAACGTCGTCCTGGCCACCGGCTCCGCCCCCAAGACGCTGCCCGGCCTGGCGATCGACGGCGAGCGCGTCATCACCAGCGAGCACACGCTCACGATGGACCACGTGCCCAGCTCGGTGATCGTGCTGGGCGGTGGCGTGATCGGCGTCGAGCTGGCCAGCGTCTACCGCTCGTTCGGAGCCGAGGTCACGATCGTCGAGGCGCTGCCGCACCTGCTTCCCGCCGAGGAGGAGTCCAGCTCCAAGCTGCTGGAGCGGGCCTTCCGCCGCCGCGGCATCAAATACGAGCTGGGCGTCTTCTTCGACGGCGCCAAGACCACGGAAACCGGTGTGGTCGTCACACTCGCCAACGGCAAGACCCTCGACGCCGAGCTCCTGCTCGTCGCGGTCGGCCGCGGCGCCGTCTCCTCGGGCATGGGCTTCGAGGAGCAGGGCATCGCCATCGAGCGCGGCGCCGTCGTGGTCGACGAGCACTGCCAGACGTCCGTGCCGGGCGTCTACGCCATCGGCGACCTCATCCCGACGCTGCAGCTCGCGCACGCCGGCTTCGCGGAGGGGATCATGGTGGCCGAGCACATCGCCGGCCTCAACCCGCCGCCCATCGACTACGCGGGCGTGCCGCGCATCACCTACTCCGACCCGGAGGTGGCCTCCGTCGGGATCACCTCGGCGCAGGCGGCCGAGCGCGGCATCGAGATCGTCGAGCAGGTCTACGACCTGGCGGGCAACCCCAAGAGCCAGATCCTCGGCACCTCGGGTGCCGTGAAGGTCATCGCCCAGAAGGACGGCCCCGTCATCGGTGTCCACATGGTGGGCAGGCGCATCGGCGAGCTCGTCACGGAGGGCCAGCTGATCTACAACTGGGAGGCGCTGCCCGCAGAGGTCGCCCAGCTCGTCCACGCACATCCGACGCAGTCCGAGGCAGTCGGTGAGGCGATGCTGGCCCTGGCCGGCAAGCCGTTGCACGTACACAACTAGTCCAGCCCTCGAGATCAGAACGCGAGAGAAGAATAACGATGCCGGTCTCCGTACAGATGCCCCAGCTCGGCGAGAGCGTGACCGAGGGCACCGTAACCCGTTGGCTGAAGAAGGAGGGCGAGCGCGTCGAGGCTGACGAGCCGCTCCTCGAAGTGTCGACCGACAAGGTCGACACCGAGATCCCGTCGCCGTCCGCGGGCGTCCTCACCAAGATCGTGGTGGCCGAGGACGAGACGGTCGAGGTCGGGGCCGAGCTCGCCGTCATCGACGAGAACGGCCAGGCGGGCGCCACCGCGTCGGCTCCCGAGGCGGCCCCGGCCGCCGAGCCGGCCCCGCAGCCCGAGCCCGAGCCCGAGCCCGCGCCGGCTCCTCCCGCCTCCTCGATCCCGCAGCCGGCTCCGGCGCAGTCCGCCCCGGCTCCCGCCCCGGCTCCGCAGCCCGCCCCGCAGGCGCCCGCGCCGGAGCGGCAGGCGCCGGCCGCCGAGCCCACCCCGATCCCGTCGGGCGACAGCCCTTACGTGACGCCGCTGGTGCGCAAGCTCGCCAACGAGCACGGGGTCGACCTCGACTCGATCACGGGCACCGGCGTCGGCGGCCGCATCCGCAAGCAGGACGTGCTCGAGGCGGCCAAGACGCAGCGCGAGCAGGCCGCCCAGGCCGCGCCGGCGCCCGCAGCCGCCCAGCCCGCCGCCGCTCCGGCGCCGGCGGCCCAGGCTCCGGCCGCGGCGCCCGAGCCGGTGGAGGTCGACACGACGCTGCGCGGCCGCACCGAGAAGATGTCGCGCCTGCGCCAGACGATGTCCAAGCGGCTGGTCGAGTCGCTGCAGACGGCGGCCCAGCTCACCACCGTGGTCGAGGTCGATGTCACCAAGATCGCGCGGCTGCGCGAGCAGGCGAAGGCCGACTTCTTCCGCCGCGAGGGCGTCAAGCTGTCCTTCATGCCCTTCTTCGAGATGGCCGCCATCGAGGCGCTCAAGCAGCACCCGAAGCTCAACGCGACGATCAACAACGAGACCATGGAGGTCACCTACTTCGACGTCGAGCACCTGGGCATCGCGGTCGACACCGAGCGCGGTCTGATCGCGGCGGTCATCAAGAACGCCGGCGACCTCAACCTCGCCGGGCTCGCCCGCAAGACGGCCGACCTGGCCGAGCGCACCCGCGCCAACAAGGTGACCCCTGACGAGATCACCGGCGGCACGTTCACGCTGACCAACACCGGCAGCCGGGGCGCCCTGTTCGACACGCCGATCCTCAACCAGCCGCAGGTGGGCATGCTCGGCACCGGCGCCGTCGTGAAGCGGCCCGTGGTGATCGACACGCCTGAGGGCGAGGCCATCTCCGTGCGGTCGATGGTCTACCTCGCGCTGACCTACGACCACCGGCTGGTGGACGGCGCCGACGCGGCGCGCTTCCTGACGACGGTCAAGCGCCGTCTCGAGGAGGGCCGCTTCGAGGCCCAGCTCGGGCTCGCGTAGCCACAGCATGTCGTGACGCCGGGCGGTCCTCACGGGCCGCCCGGCGTCCGCATGTCACCCTCCTCGATCGGGAGCCCGGGCACAGGGGTTCGAACGACTCCCGGACGCGAGAGGGCCACTCGCCGACGGCAACCCGCACGGCTCCCTGGCGGGCCACGACGTCGCGAACGGGGCGCCCCGCGACAGCGCGCGGCATGCCGCCGCCTCCCGTGCCGGGGCCGGGCGACACGTGTGAGTGGCGGCACGCCGCAGGAAAGGCGGCGGCGTACATTGGGATGATGGCGATCATCGTGACGGGTGCGTCGGGGCTGCTCGGCTCGGCGCTGGTCGAAGCGCTGCGGGCCGAGGGCCGGGAGGTCGTCAGGCTGGTACGCCGGGAGCCCCGCGGAGCCGGTGAGGCCTTCTGGCAACCGCGGGAGCAGGTGATCGACCTGGCCGCGCTCGAGGGCGCCGACGGCGTGGTCCATCTCGCCGGGGCGTCGATCGGCGACCGGCGGTGGAGCGAGGCGTACAAACGGGAACTGGTCGCCAGCCGGGTGGAGGGCACCCGGGTGCTCGTCGACGCCCTGCGGGAGCTGGAGGCGCCGCCCAGGGTCCTCCTGTCGGCGTCCGGAGTCGATTTCTACGGCAACACAGGGGATCGGGTGATCGACGAGAGCCAGGGCCGGGGCGAGGGTTTCCTGGCGGACATGTGCGCGGCGTGGGAGGGCGAGGCTGAGCGGGCCGGGGAGGCGGGGATCAGGACCGCGTTCGCGCGTACGGGGCTCGTGCTGAGCCGCCGGGGCGGTGCGCTGGCCAGGATGTTGCCGATCTTCAGGATGGGGCTGGGGGCGCCGCTCGGGTCGGGCAAGCAGTACTGGTCGTGGATCAGCGTGGACGACTGGGTGGGGGCCGCACTCCATGTCCTGAAAAATCAGGACGTAGACGGGCCGGTGAATTTCACCTCGCCCTCCCCCGTCACCAACGCCGAGTTCACAAGAACGCTCGGCAAAGCCCTGCACAGAAGCACGATGCCGCTCCCCGTGCCGGCGTTCGCGCTGGCCGCGGGGCTCGGCGAGTTCGCCCGCGAGGCGCTGCTCCCCGGCCACCGGATCCTGCCGGCGAAGTTGTCCGCCTCTGACTACCGCTTCACGCATACCAGTCTCGATGAGGCGCTCAGCGCCGTACTCTAGGATGCCGTTCCACTACTTTCAGCACGTCGGGAGATTCTTGACATGAGCCGGTCAGGACAGTCGCACATCCTCGCCATCGGCGGTGGATCGTTCCGCCCGAGCAACCGCTACAGCTTCATCGAGGCGAGCCCGCTGCTGCGCTACGGCCTCGACCTGACCGGACAGGACCGCCCGAAGCTCGGCCTGGTCGCCACGGCGCTCGGCGACTCGAGCGACTGGCTGCTGAAGATGTACGGCGCCTTCGCCGGGTGGGACGTCGAGCTGAGCCATCTGACGGTGTTCCCGATGCCCAACGTGCCCGATCCCCGGGCCTGGATGCTCGACCAGGACATGATCTACGTCAGCGGCGGCAGCGTCGCCAACCTGATGGCGTTGTGGCGGCTGCACGGCCTGGACGAGGCGTTCGACGAGGCGTGGCGGGCGGGCGTGGTGCTGTCCGGGCAGAGCGCGGGCGCGTTGTGCTGGCACGTCGGGGGCAACACCGACTCCTTCGGCCCGGAGCTGCAGGTGTGGGCCGAGGGCATGGCCCTGCTCCCCTACTCGTGTGGCGTCCACTACGACTCCGACCCCCAGCGCCGCGAGCTGTTGCAGAGGTCGGTGGCCGACGGCGAGCTGCCCGGCGGATACGCCGCCGACGAGGGCGTCGCGCTGCACTACGTGGGCACCGAGTTCATCCAGGCCGTGACCGTCGAGCCGGGCGGCTACGCCTACAAGGTCGAGCACGACGGCGCCGGCGGGGTCAAGGAGCTCAGGATCGAGCCACGGTTGCTGACCCCCTGATTACCCTTCGAAGGTAAGGGAACGGCACAATAGGCTCATGCGCCCCATCCACGGGGACGATCCCCACGCACTCGCCATCGTCCGCCTAGGTGTCGACGTCCCCTACGAGCAGGCCTGGTCGCTGCAGCGCTGGGTGCACGACAAGCGGGTCGCCGGCGAGCTGACCGACACCGTCCTGTTCCTGGAGCACGCGCCGGTCTACACCGCGGGCAAGCGCACCGCCCCGCATGAGCGACCCGCCGACGGCACCCCGGTCATCGACGTCGACCGGGGCGGCCGGCTCACCTGGCACGGCCCCGGGCAGCTCGTCGCCTACCCCATCGTCGCGATCACCGACGTGGTCGCCTACGCCTGCCGCCTCGAAGACGTGATGATCCAGATCTGCGCCGACTTCGGCGTCACGGCCAGGCGCGTGCGGGGACGCGGCGGCGTCTGGGCCGCCGGCGAGCCCAGCCTCGGCCTGCCCGACCGCCAGCTCGGCGCGGTCGGGTTGCGCGTCACGCGCGGCGTCACCATGCACGGCTTCGCCCTCAACTGCGCCAACGACCCGCGCTGGTTCAACCGCATCACGCCGTGCGGCATCCCCGGCGTGGGCGTCTCCTCGCTGTCGGCGGAGACGGGCCGCCGCATCGTGGTCGAGGAGGTCATGCCGATCGCGGAGAAGCGGCTGGCCGAAGCGCTCGGCATGGAGCCGTACGACCTGCACGAGGAGGATCTCCTCCGCCGGTAACCGTTCCGACACCTGACCGTGCCAGAAATATGGGCGTTTTCCGGCTTAAGCTCGCGCCTGTGACGTCCATCCTGGCTTTTCTCCTCGCGCTCGTGGTGCATCTGCTGACGCTGGCGTTCGTCGCCTTGGGCGGCTGGATCATCCTCAGTCACCCGGGCTCCCTGATCGCGTGGGTGTTCGGCGGCGCGAGCGTGGCCATCGGGTGGGCACTGCGGCCACGCCTGGGCGGTGGGCTGCCCGCCGACGCCGAGGTGCTCGGCCGCGCCAAGGCTCCCCAGCTGTACGCCGCCGCGGAGCGGGTGGCCGACCGGGTGGGCGTCAGGCGCCCCGCGAAGGTGGCGGTCATGGACCTGGCCACGGAAACCCGGTACGTCCGCGCCGGACTCCTGCGCACCCCGGTCCTGCTGGTCGGCCTGCCGCTGTGGCTGGCGCTGCCGCCGAGGCAGCGGGCCGCCCTGCTGGCCGCGGCGTACGCGCAGACCCCGACCGGCGGTGAGCTGGTGGTGAACGGCGCCCTGGACACCCTGGCGGCGTGGCATGACGCGCTGCTGAGCGCCGAGCCGCTCCGGGTCAGGGAGGAGGCCCAGACGGCGATCGCCGCCTCCTCCCTGGGCCCCCTGGACCATCCGGGGACCACGTACGAGGTGGCGGGCTTCTTCGGCCGCCTGCTCGGCCGGGTGCTGGGCGTGCCGCTGCTGCTGCTGGAGTACACGCTGACCAGGCTGGCGCGCGCCGGAGAACACCGTGTCCTGGCCCGGCGGCGGGCGCTGACGCTGCGAGCCGCCTCCACCGGGGAGGTCGCGGCACTGGAGGAGCTGGCGGCCAGGGGCGGCTACCTGGCGCCGATGCAGGCGGCGGCGCTGCGCGGCGAGAGCGTCACGTCGATCAGGCAGAACGCGCTGGCCAGGTTCCGGCTCGCCGACGACGGCGTGCTCACCTCCGTCCCGCACTCCGAGCTGCTGGGCGCCCACGAGTCCGAGCGGATCGACGAGGAGCTGCTCCTCCACTACACCCGGGCGATCGGCGGGTTCGGCCTGGTCACGTGAGCGCGTACGCCCCCTCGGACAGCGCGGTTCGCGGGAGACGTAAGCTGAGAACGTGACCGTTGCTCCTGAAGGCCGAAAGCTCCTCCGCCTGGAGGTGCGCAACGCCGAAACCCCTATCGAGCGCAAGCCCCCGTGGATCAAGACCAAGCTGAAGACGGGCCCCGAATACACCGAGCTCAAGTCGCTGGTGCGCCGGGAGGGTCTGCACACGGTCTGTGAAGAGGCGGGCTGTCCCAATATCTACGAGTGCTGGGAAGACCGCGAGGCCACCTTCCTCATCGGCGGCGACCAGTGCACGCGCCGCTGCGACTTCTGCCAGATCGACACGGGCAAACCCAAGGAATACGACCGCGACGAGCCCCGCAGGGTGGCCGAGTCCGTCCAGCAGATGGGCCTGCGCTACGCCACCGTCACCGGGGTGGCCCGCGACGACCTGCCCGACGGCGGCGCCTGGCTCTACGCCGAGACCGCGCGCCAGATCCACGCGCTGCTGCCCGGCTGCGGCGTCGAGTTGCTGGTGCCCGACTTCAACGGCGACCGTGACCAGCTGGAGGAGGTTTTCTCCAGCCGGCCCGAGGTGTTCGCGCACAACGTCGAGACGGTGCCGCGGATCTTCAAGCGCATCCGCCCGGCCTTCCGCTACGACCGTTCGCTCCAGGTGATCACGACGGCTCGCGAGGCCGGGCTGGTCACCAAGTCCAACCTGATCCTGGGCATGGGCGAGACGCGCGAGGAGATCACCGAGGCCATGCGCGACCTCCACTCCGCCGGCACCGACCTGCTGACGATCACCCAATACCTCCGGCCGACGCCGCGCCACCACCCGGTGGAGCGGTGGGTCAAGCCGGAGGAGTTCGTCGAGCTGCAGGCCGAGGCCGAGGCCATCGGGTTCGCCGGTGTGTTGTCCGGGCCGCTGGTCCGCTCGTCCTACCGGGCGGGCAGGCTCTACAAGCAGGCCATCGAGGCACGCCAGACCGCTTGAGCGGCCGGCAGGGCCCCGGGCGCGCACCGCCCGGGGCCCTGTCACGTCTGTGCCGCACTGCCGTGCCCGCTCTGCCGTGTTCGTCGGCGTTAGCATGACCTGAGCTGCCCGACGGGAGGATGACGGGCGTGACTCCTCCGCTCCCCGAAGGAGCGGCTTCTCGCCCCGCTTGCGCGGAGACAACGGCCAAGCCCTGACCGATGCCCGAAAGCACAAGCTCAAACCTATCCGGAGGTGGCGACAATGTCTGAGGTTCTGCCCATGCACGCTCGCGCCTTGGCGTCCCTCCCGCTCCCGATGCCCCCATCGCCCGAAGGCGACGGTCCCTTCAGGCGGCTCTGATGGCCGTGCTGATCAGGACCAGCGACTTACCCGCCAAGAGCCGCCACGACGCCTGGCGGGCTCTCGTGTGTGACACGCTCGGCCCGCTCGACCTGCGCATCGACCCCGACGCCCCGCTGCGGGGCGAGATGGAGCTCGGCCAGCTCGGCTCCGTAGGAGTCGGCAGGGTCCGCACCTCCACCCCGCACAGCGTTCACCGCACCCCCGGCCTGATCCGCCGCGACAACCCCGACGTCTACCGGGTCGTGCTGGCCGTGTCAGGCAGCCCGCGGATCTCCCAGGACGGCCGGGCCACCCAGCTCCGCCGCGACGAGTTCGCCATCTACGACTTCACCCGCCCGTACGAGCTGGCCTACGACGGGGCGGTGCAGCTCGCGGTGTTCAGCCTGCCGCACGACCTGCTCGCCCTGCCTCCGGGCGCCATGTCCGAGCTGACGGCGCTGCCCATCACGGCGGAGACCGGCGCCGCCGCGCTCGCCGCCCCGCTGCTGCGCAGGGTGGCGTTCGACCTCGAGAGTTACCAGCCGGCCAGTGCCGCCAGGCTGGCGACCGTGGTGCTCGACCTGATCGGCACCGCCGTCGCCGAGCGGATGGAGCAGGCCCAGGCCCTGGTGCCCGACACGCGCAGGCGCACGCTGCTGCTGCGCGTCCGCGCCTTCATCGAGGAACGCCTCGGCCAGGTCGACCTCGACCCCGCCACCGTCGCCGCCGCCCACCACATCTCCGTGCGCTATCTGCACCGGTTGTTCGAGCAGGAGCACACGACGGTGGCCGCCTACATCCGCCAGCGCCGTCTGGAGCGCTGCCGCGCCGACCTGGCCGACGCCGCGATGCGCGACCTGTCCGTGAGCAGCGTCGGAGCCAGGTGGGGGTTGCCCGACTCGGCGCACTTCAGCAGGTTGTTCCGGCGCGCGTACGGGATGCCGCCCGCGGAGTACCGCCGCGCCGGCATGCTCTGAGCAGCATGCGGACCGGCGCGCTTTGAGCAGCATGTGTGCCGGTCCGCTCTGAGCGCAGTGCGCTGAACGTCAAGTCGCCTGGCATGCAGATCCAAGACCCGGGAGCCACCGGTCGGCAGACTCAAGGGTGTTCCTCCCCAACGATGAAGGGTCTCGGACATGCAGCTTTTCGTGAACCTCCCGGTCAAGGACCTGGAGCGGTCGAAGGAGTTCTTCACCGGCCTCGGCTTCCAGCTGTTCGGCGCGTCCCCTGACATGGCATCGGTGATCATCAGTGAGGAGACGCAGGTCATGCTGCTCACGGAGCCGGTGTTCGCCCAGTACATCACCAAGGACGTCGGCGACGCCGCCAAGGCCACCGAGTCGATCCTGGTGCTCGGCGTGGAGAGCCCGGCGCGGGTGGACGAGCTGGTGGACAAGGCGCTGGCGCTCGGCGCCACGCCCGCGGGCGTGCAGCCGAACGACGGTTTCCGCTACCAGCGCGGCTTCGCCGACCACGACGGCCACCACTGGGAGGCGTTGTGCCTGATCCAGCCCGCCGGCTGAGCGGCAAGGCGGCCTCGGCGGACGGCACCGCCATCGCCTTCGACCGGTACGGCTCGGGACCCGTCCTCGTCCTGGTCAACGGAGCCTTCACCGACAGGGGGCACGCCACGCTGGCGAGCGTGGCGGCCGCCCTGGCCCCGTGGTTCACGGTCGTCAACTACGACCGCAGGGGCCGCGGCGACAGCGGCGACACCGGGCCGTACGCCGTCGAGCGGGAGGTCGAGGATCTGGCCGCCGTCATCGGCACGGCGGGCGGCACGGCGGGCGGCACGGCCATGGTGTTCGGCGGCTCGTCGGGGGCCGCGCTGGCGATCGAGGCGGCGGCCGTGCACCCGGAGATCTCCAAGCTGGCCCTGTGGGAGCCGCCGTACCACGTGGACGACAGCGCGCCCCCGCTGCCGGACGACTTCGCGGCGCAGCTCGACGCCCTGGTGCGGGCGGGCAGGCGGGGCGAGGCGGTGGAGCGGTTCATGGTGGAGGCCGCCGAGGCGCCGCCCGAGGCCGTCGCCGGGATGCGCGCGTCGCCGTCCTGGGCGCCGATGGAGGCGGTCGCGCACACCCTCGCCTACGAGGCGGCCGTGATGGGGCCGGGCAACCGGTTGCCCGCCGGCCTGGCGGCACTCACCCAGCCGACGCTCGTGCTCAACGGCGAGGCCAGTCCCGCGTGGATGGCTCGGGCGGGGCAGGCGGTGGCGGCGGCGGTGCCGGGGGCGGTGCACCGCGTGTTGGGTGGGCAGGCGCACAACGTGGCGCCGGAGGCGCTGGTGCCCGAGCTGCTGGAGTTCTTCGTCGCCGCGTGAGGACGTCGGCGAAGGCCCGGCGTAGGGTCGGCGGGCGCCCGGCGTGCGGTCGGCGTGCGGTCGGCGTGCGGTCGGCGTGCGGTCGGCGTGCGGTCGGCGTGCGGTCGGCGTGCGGTCGGCGTAGGTCACGATCCAGCTTGGAAGGGACAACGGCCGGGCCGCGTTTTCCATCCGGCACCAGTTGGTTTGTATCCTTCTGAGCATGGCGAAGTCCGAGGACCCAGAGAAGCCGGGGCGCATCAAGCAGCTCCGCATGATCGCGAAGATCATCAAGCAGGCCAATCCCAAGGGGATGCCGATCGTCTTCCTCTCGGCGGTGGGCACGCTGGCCGTGGTCGTCGTGATCGGTCTGGTCACGGACTACTTGTGGTATTCGGTGTTCATCGGCGTGCTGGCCGCGTTCACCGTCGGCCTGGTGGTGTTCGGGCAGCTGGCGCAGAAGGCCCAATACTCCATCCTGCACGGCCAGACGGGCGCCGCGGCGGCGGTGCTGCAGGGCATGCGGGGCAACTGGCAGGTCACCCCGGCCATCGCGGTCAACCGCGACCAGGACCTGATCCATCTCGTGGTCGGCTATCCGGGCGTCGTGCTGGTGTCCGAGGGGCCGGGCAACCGGGTGGCGAAGATGCTGGCGGCCGAGAAGAAGCGGGTCGCGCGGGTGGTGCTGGGCGTCGAGATCTACGACATCCAGTGCGGTGACGGCGAAGGGCAGGTGCCGATCAGCAAGCTGCAGCGCCACATCATGAAGTTGCCGCGCAATCTGAAGAAGCCCTCGGTCAACGAGGTCAAGGACCGCCTGCGGTCGTTGCCGAAGAACATGCCGATGCCCAAGGGGCCGATGCCCAAGGGCGCCCGCATGCCGCGCGGCCCCAAGATGCGCTAGTGCCGTCGGTCTCGTCGCGGGCCAATCGCGGCTGGTGGGACGGCAACGCCGACGACTACCAGGTCGAGCACGGCGGCTTCCTGCGTGACAGCGGGTTCGTGTGGTGCCCGGAAGGCGTGGACGAGGCCGCCGCGCACCTCCTCGGGGAGGTGCGCGGCCGGCGCGTGCTCGAGATCGGCTGCGGGGCGGCGCAGTGCGCCAGGTGGCTGGCGTCTCAGGGGGCCGAGGTCGCCGCGTTCGACATCTCCCACCGCCAGCTGCTCCACGCGAGGCGCATCGACCTGGACACCGGCCTGCGCGTTCCCGTGCTGCAGGCCGACGCCGAGTCGCTGCCGTTCGCCGGGGCGTCCTTCGACCTGGCCTGCTCGGCGTACGGAGCGCTGCCGTTCGTGGCCGATCCCCTCGCCGTGTTCCGCGAGGTGCGCAGGGTGCTCAGGCCGGGTGGCCGGTTCGTGTTCTCGGTGAGCCATCCCATCAGGTGGGCGTTCCCCGACGATCCGGGGCCGCGCGGCCTGACATCCGACCGGCCCTATTTCGACCGGTCTCCCTACATGGAGCGCGACGATCACGGCACCGTGACGTACGTCGAGCACCACCGCACGATGGGCGACTGGGTGAATCTGCTGGTGACGTCGGGGTTGACCGTCACCGGGCTGCTGGAGCCCGAATGGCCCGAGGGGCACGAGCGGGTGTGGGGTGGCTGGAGCCCGCTGCGCGGCCGTCACCTCCCGGGCACGGCCATCTTCAGCTGCTCGCGTTCCTAGCGGCCATGGCGTGGAAGACCTCCTTGGGCTCCCACCTCTTCTCGTCGAGCATCCTGACCACGCCGTACGAGCCGAGGTCGGCCTCGCCGGTCCTGTTGTAGGCGGCGAAGGTGAACCACAGGGCGGTGTCGACGCCCTCCTGCTCGAAGATGTCCATCAGTTCGGTGTAATAGCGGACCTGCTCCCCCTCGTCGCGCACCGCGCCTTCCGGCACCACCCACGCCGAGCCGCCGCGCTCGCCCGCCCCCTGGTAGGGGCAGGTGCCGAACTCGGTGACGGCGACCGGCTTGCCCGGCTCGAAGTGCGCGCGCAGCTCGTCGGTGAAGTCGTGCGCGTTGTACGCGGCGCGGTAGGCGTCCACGCCCGCCACGTCGAACGGCGCCCAGTCGACCGGCTCCCACGGCCCGGCGGCGTAGCTCAGCCGGCCTCCGAACAGCGGTCGCACGGTCTCGGCCACCTTCGCCAGGTAGGTGTTGAAGCGCGGCATGACCTGCATGAGCGTCGTCCACCACGTCACGTCGCCGGTCATCATCGTGTTGAGCCGGTCGTGGTAGGCCGCTCCCTCCATGAAGCCGTGGCCGAAGGCGGTGATCTCGCAGCCGGTGACCAGCACTACGTCGCCGCCGGCGCGGCGCAGTGTCTCGGCTCGCCCGGCTGACTCGGCGAAGAGCGCCAGCATCTCGTCCTCCGTCAGGTCCACGGGGAAGGGGGCGAACCAGACCTCCAGGCCGGCCGCCACCGCGTGTTCGGCGGCGGCGGCGATGCGCCCGGGGTCGCGGCCGGAGATGCGGACCGAGTCGCAGCGCAGGTCGCGGGCGATGGTGCGCATGTCGCGCTCGACGTCGTCGAGGTCGAACGACCTGCGGCTCAGGTCGTCACCCGGGAGGAACCCGGTGTCATAGTTGATGCCCTTCTTCATGCTTCTCCTCGTCCGTGTGCGTCAGCCCGTGCTCCAGGAGGTCGAAGGCCACCTCGACGTCTGCGGCCAGCCGCCTGGCCGCCTCCTCCAGCGGCGCGCCCGCGGCGAGCCGGTGAAAGAAGGCCTCCTGGAGGGTGGTGATGGCGGCGGTGATCTGCGCGGCCATCAGGTGCGCCGTCAGATCCGGCTCCCTGCCCCCGGAGAGGGCCGCGGCCAGCTCGTGGCGCTGGCCCATCTGGACTCCGTGCACCGCGGCCAGCAGGGCGGGGCTGGACGAGATCACGCGGATCCTGGTGATCAGCGTCTCGACGTCCAGGTCCTTCGCGACCGGCACGGCCGTCGCCCGGTAGTGCGCGCGCAGGGCCCCGATCGGCGAGCATCCCTCAGGGCGGCCGGTCACGATGGCGGCCATGTCGTCCTGCACCCCGTCGGTGACCAGGCACTCCTTGGCGGGGAAATAGCTGAACAGCGTCACCTTGGCGACCCCGGCCGCCTCGGCGATCTCGTTGACGGTCACCTGGTCGTAACCGCGCTCGTCGAACAGCCGCAGCGCCACCTGGGAGATGCGCCGGCGCGTCTGCTCCTTCTTCCGCTCCCTGAGCCCCGCCATCATCATGCGAGACAGCATAAACCATACCAGGTTCATTTTTGAACCCGGTATGGTTTTTCTTGGCTCACATGCGGACGACCATCGTGTTGGACACGCGGTCGTGCACCCCGCGGTGGTCGCGGTCCCAGATCAGGGCCGGCAGGGCCAGGGCGAGCAGCACGGTGCGCACCACCACGGGCAGCAGCCGCGGATTTCCGCCGTCCATCGCGGCGACCCTGATGCCCGCCAGGCGGTGCCCGAACGTCTGCCCCATGAGCCCGACCAGGATCAGATATTGCACGGCGAAGGCGAGCACCGGCGCCCACGGCGACTGCGCCGGGTTCATCTGGAACAACAGCTGCACGACGACCCACGTGCAGATCATCCAGTCGATGACGAGCGCGGCGATCCTGCGGCCCCAGCCGGCGATCGACCCGCTGCCCTCCTCGGGCAGCCCGAGGCGCTCCCCCGGATATCCGAGATCGACCCCGGCGGAGCGGAGCCCGCCCAGCCACGTCTGCGTCCACCGAGGTTCCTTGCCGCTCATGAAGTCAACGGTAGCCGCCCGATGAGGCGGTCCGCTTCGTGACCCGGCCGCGTCGCGGAGCCGCCATCATGGACGCCACGCCCGCCCGTTGCGACGTGGACGACGGCCACATCCACCCGGTCTACATCGACTCGCCCGCCGGCAGGGTGCCGCCCACCGGCGTGCCCACGGACCCGTACGCGCTGGAGGACATCCCGTCCGGCGACGGGGGATGTGAGGCGTCGCAGCCCACGTGACCCCGCGTAACACGTGCGAAACAATCGAGACACCGGACGGAAACGGCCAAGCTCTAGCGTCGGCATGATGGCCAGTCCCCAGGGAGGTTCGAGAGTGTTCAACTCCGCCGACGACGTCCTGAAGTTCATCAGTGACGAAGGGGTGCAGTTCGTCGATGTCAGGTTCACCGACCTGCCGGGGACGACTCACCACTTCACCTTCCCGGTAGAGAACTTCAGTGCGAGCGTCTTCACCGACGGGCTCATGTTCGACGGATCGTCGATCCGTGGATTCCAGGCGATCCACGAGTCCGACATGCTGCTGCTGCCCGACCCGGCCAGCGCCGTGGTCGACCCGTTCCGCCAGCACAAGACGCTCAATATCAACTTCTTCGTGCACGACCCGCTGACCGGCGAGGCCTACAGCCGTGACCCGCGCAACGTCGCGCGCAAGGCCGAGGAATATCTCAAGGGCACCGGCATCGCCGACACGGTCTATTTCGGGCCCGAGGCCGAGTTCTACATCTTCGACGACGTGCGCTTCGAGACGCGGCAGAACGCCGGCTACTACTACATCGACTCCATCGAGGGCGCCTGGAACACCGGCAAGGCGACCGAGGGCGGCAACCTCGGTTACAAGCCGCGTTACAAGGGCGGCTATTTCCCGGTGCCGCCGATGGACCACTTCACCGACCTGCGCTCCGAGATGGTGCGCAACCTCATCGAGTGCGGCATCGACGTCGAGATGCAGCACCACGAGGTCGGCACGGCCGGTCAGGCGGAGATCGACTTCAAGTTCGGGACGCTGCTCAAGACCGCCGACAACCTGATGCTGTACAAGTACATCATCAAGAGCACGGCGCTCGAATACGGCCACACGGTCACGTTCATGCCCAAGCCGATCTTCGGTGACAACGGCTCCGGCATGCACTGCCACCAGTCGCTGTGGAAGGACGGCTCGCCGCTCTTCTACGACGAGGTCGGCTACGCGGGCCTGTCCGACACCGCCCGCTACTACATCGGCGGCCTGCTCAAGCACGCGCCGTCGCTGCTGGCCTTCACCAACCCGACGGTCAACTCCTACCACCGTCTGGTGCCCGGCTACGAGGCCCCGGTCAACCTGGTCTACTCCCAGCGCAACCGTTCGGCCTGCGTCCGGATCCCGATCACGGGCTCCAACCCGAAGGCCAAGCGCATCGAGTTCCGGGTGCCCGACCCGTCGTGCAACCCTTACTTCGCGTTCTCGGCGATGCTGATGGCCGGCGTCGACGGCATCCGCAACAAGATCGAGCCGCCGGAGCCGGTCGACAAGGACCTCTACGAACTGCCGCCGGAGGAGGCGCGCCAGGTGCCGCAGGTGCCGGGCTCGCTCACCGACGTGCTCAACGCGCTGGAGGACGACCACGACTACCTTCTCGAGGGCGGCGTGTTCACGCCCGACCTGATCGAGACGTGGGTGGCGTACAAGCGCGAGAACGAGGTCGACCCGATCCGGCTGCGCCCGCACCCGCACGAGTTCGAGCTCTACTACGACGTGTGACGACGCGGTTTTCCGGCCTCGGCGATCTTCCCAGAAATGGGCGCTGAGCTGGGAAAACCTTGTCGTTAGTTGTCGTTGTTTGTCGTTGCTGAGCAACGTCAGAAGGAACAGAGAGGTAACAGAACGGCCCGGCACCGAAGATCGGTGCCGGGCCGTTCTTGCTAATCGGGACGATGATAGCGGTTCCGCAATCTTCAGCTCGCTTCAGGCTCCGCGTAGTGCTGGTGCTCCCACGCCACATGGCTGCGTGACGATCACCTAAGCACCAGGACGATCAGCTAGAAAATCCTGCAGGGCGCGCACCGGCGGCCGACGCCGCCAGCGATCCATCGCCTGCAGCATGTCGCCCAAGACGGTTGTCGTGCGTCCCGAGCGAGTTGCTCGGGCAACGCGCGCTGCGGCGAGCCCCAGCGTGGCCGCCTCATCTGGTTCGCCGATCAGGGCCAGCGCGGCCGCGTGACGAGCTTGGAAATAGCCGACATCGCGATACGACAGGCTGCCGCTGGCGATGATCGCCGCAAGGATCTCCGCCGCCTTGGCGGGCTTGCCGGCCTCGGTGAAGCACGCGCTGCTGCGCAACAACAGCATGTGCTCCGTGAAGTAGCTGCCCAGCGTCCCCGGCTCCTGCTGCGAGACCTGAGGTAACAGCTCGCGCGCTTCGTCGAGCCTCATCTCGGCGTCGCGCACCGGCTCCCCCAGCATGGCCAAACCCAACGCTTGCTGCTGCAGCGCTTCAGCCCGGACCCCCGCCGGGAGCCGCGTGCTGCTGTGCTGAGCGGCCTCAGCGAGGGTCAGCACCTTTAGGGGGTCCTGCCGGTCATAGGCGAGCTGAGACTTGCGCAGGAGCACATAGCCCTGCATGGGAGCATCGTCGGCTTCCTGTGCCCACTCGATCGCCCGGTCGTACCAGTACGTCGCCGCAGACAGGTCACGCAGGTCGCGGTAAAGCCAGCCGACGAACTCCGCGCCTTCAGCACCCACCGCCAAGAGCTGCCGCCGAACGTTCGGTTTGACCTCGCGAACGGCGTACTGCACAGCCGCGAGGACGGCTTGCACCTTCGCTAGTGCCGCTGCAGGACCGAGGCTCCCGTCAGCTGCTTTGCTCGCTTCGAGCTCGCTGCTCAGGTCATCGACGATGGAGTCTTCCGCGTACCGCCGAGGGTCCGTCAGCAGCGCAGTGAGGGGAGGCAGCGCGTCCGTCCACGTGCCCAGGTTGATCGCGCCGCAGTGGTGCATCCACGCTGCCTTGTCAAGCGCGCTCGATCTCGACCTGGGCACGCCATCCTCCTACTCGATCGCCGACGCCACCAACTGGGAAGGATCTCTTTCCACTTGGTCCCGGGAGCGCAGGTAGATCAGGGTCGTCTCGAACGACTCATGGCCCAAGGCCTCCTGAATCTCGCGCGGCCTCGCGCCCCGCGCCTCCGCGATCGACGCCCAGGTGTGCCGCAGCGTGTGCGGCGTCACCTTCGACGCGATCCCGGCCTGGCGCGCGATCCGCTGCACCAGCTCCCACGCCTTCTCACGCCGCAGCGGCCGGCCCGAGCCCGTCGCGAACAGCGGCCCTCGAAGGTCCCGCAGCTCCACTCCGGCCTGGCGCGCCCGCTCCCCGAGATACAGGCCAAGCGCGTACGCCGTCTCCACCGGCAGCTTCCGGTAATGCGGCTTGCCGCCCTGCAACGTCAGCCGCAACGTCCGATAGCCGCGCGAAAACCCCAGGTCTTCGATGTCCGCGCCCACCGCCTCAGTGATCCGCAGCCCGAGCTGGACCAGCATCCGGATCAGCGCCGCGGTGCGCAGCCGCTCGCGGCCGTGGTCCTTGTCGGCGGCCTCGACCAGTGCGTGCGCCTCGTCCTCCGTCAACGCCGTCGTCTCCGAGTGACGTCGAGGGATGTTCGGCCGGTCCGCCTCCGCGAACGGGTTGAACCGGGCGGCGTCGTTCTTGATCAGGTACTTGTACCAGGCCGACACCGCCGACATCCGCTGCGCGATCGTCTTCGGCGTTGGCGGTTTGCCCCCGGCCTCGACTGCCGTCTCGACCATCCACCGGGCGTACAGCTCGGCGTGCCGCACCGACATCTCCAGCGGGTCCAGCCCGGTGCGCTCGCAGTAGGCGAACCACACCCGGATCGCCCGCCTGTACGCATCACGCGTGTTCGGCGACCGGCGGGTCTCCAGCCACATGCGCGTGATCTCGATGACCAGCGGCGGCAGGTCGAGCGGAAGCGCGAGAGAGTCGTCCTGCCCGACGATGGCCAGATCAGTAGCCATTCGCCATCACCGCCGCCGCTGCGCGGGATGACGAACCCTGATCATCAGGCAACTCTCCGGAAGACGACGGTGGCACGGTAACGGCCGTCGCCCTCCGGCTCGGGCTCGGCTTCGGCGCTGATCACGTCCAGCTCGGTTCCGGGGCCGAAGAAGTCGAGCGCCCGCGCCACGGCGTGCTCTCGGATCTCGTCCGGGGTCGTTGCGCTCACCGTGACGCGCAGGGTAAGCGGGAACGATCTCACGCTCATGATGATCTTCTCTCGCAGAGGGGATGATCCACTTTTGAGAGTAACATAACTCGGATTATGTTCCGATCTTATCGATCTTGAAACGGGAAATGATCAGCAGAGCTGGACGGCAACATAGCGATTCGATCACGACGCTCGAAGGCCGGCACGGCACCACGATGCAGTTGGGGCATGAGCAAGGAGCCTCACACCCGCTCGCGGTACGCAGCCTTTTGATCATCCGTGCGCACAAAGCCGATCCTGCAAACCGCGACAAAGGCGACAGCCTTGATCGGCATTGCGCTCACCACCGCCACGATCTTCGCACCGTGCACGACGTGCTCGTCACCCGCGACGGCACCCCGCTGTCGGACATCCCAGCCGGCTCGGTCATCGGCACCAGCTCGGTACGGCGGCGCGCCCAACTCCACATGTACCGGCCCGACCTGCGGTCGGAGCGCATCCGTGGCAACGTCAACAGCCGCCTGGACAAGCTCCTCATCGCTCGCCTCCAGCCGCGCGCACGGTCGGGCAGGCCCGCCCGGTCGAGCCGCGCCTGCCGCCGCGCGCCACCTCGAACACATCACCGGCCGGATCTCCGGGCTGGGCTCCGTCACGACCAGCGTCGTCTACTCCAGTCCGCTTCAGAACCGCGCCGTCACCACGACCGCACGGCGCAGCGCGCCGCGGGTTTTCCGCCGTCTGCGGTGACCGGCCGCCGCAGATGAGACGGCACGTGAAAGGCCATCGGCTGCTTCGCCGATGGCCTTTCACGTGCGCCCTCGATGCGGGCCTCAGCTCCTGGAACCGGGCGCCGGCCCGGCCATGGTGTCAGCCGCCCTCGCGGTCACCACCCGGTCAGATCGCCATCCGTCGGCCACCACTCGTCGTGGTCGTTGTTGGCGCCGTCCTGCTCGGGGCCGCGCTGGTCGAAGTCATGGTTCTCGAAGTCGTGGTTCTCGAAGTCGTGGTTCTCGAAGTCGTGGTCCTTGAAGTCGTGGTCCTTGAAGTTGTGGTCCTTGAAGTCGTGGTCCTTGAACTTGTGGTCCTTGAAGTCGTGGTCCTTGACGTCCTTCTTCTTGACGACCTTGACCTTGACGTCGTCCTGGAGGTGGCGGCGGTGCCTGTTCTTGTTGCGGTTGAGGTTGTGGACGATGATGTCGATCTTGGGCGGGCGCCAGCGCGGGCTGCGCAGGATCGGCTTCTCCCTCACGACGCGCCTCGGCTTCGAGACGTGCCGGACCGGCGCGGACGGCGGGCCACCGGCCTCGACGGCGACGTAGCCCGCGCTCGCGCTGGCCACCCCCTGGCCCAGTGGAAGGAACATGCCACCGGCGACGGCGCCGGCCAGAGCTAGTACCGCGAACCGCCCATGGCGCGGCGTCCGCGATTGCCGACTTCTAGTATTCACGAGCTCGTTTCCATTCATGGATAGATCAGCCGAAACCAGGCACCCACCTCGGGTGCTCCGACGGAAGCAGACGTACCCATGCACATATTCTCAGCTACCTCTATAAACCCAAACGTCCCGTCAAAACCCAAACGTCTAACAATGATCTGGACAGCATTTACTGGTTTGGGGGCATATTCCTAGGGTCTTTGCGTCGGAGGTGCGCTGTGCGAAATCTCAGAACGTGAAGCGCGGCGCCGAGGCGGTCAGGAGGACGGGTTCCGGAGTCGCCCGCCAGAGGGCGCGCACCTCACCGGCCAGTCCGGCGGTGAGCGCCTCGATGTCCGCGCGTGCCGTGCCGTGCAGGGCCTCCGCGACGATCAGAACGTCGGTCGTGGTGTCGCGTACGGCCGACCGGCCGCTCTGGCGGTTGGTCCAGCGGCGTGCGTGGGCCATCGCATCGGCGTCGGCGAAGACGACCTCACCGGCCGGCGGGCGCTCCGTCTCGCCGGAGAAGGTCACGTACGTCTCATCACCCGCCGCGTACCGGACCTCGACGTAGGAGGAGATCCGGGAGACGTCGAAGACGGCCACCGGGACCGCGTACGCGAGGGACACCGCGTTGCACAGGTCGATCAGCGGGTGCAACCGCGGCAGCGCGCCCTCCTTCCTGAAGCGGCGCAGCAGCGACTCCGAGGCGCAGCGGTACTGCGTCGGCTTCAGACCCATCGCCGAGAACGCCCGGCGCCACGCCCTGATCTCCGGCAACTCGCCCTCGGAGGCAGTGGCCAGGCGCTTGGCGGCGATCTCGCGGTAGTGCGCGAGCCGGTCGTCCACGCGGACGTCCCTGGTGACGCCGGCCACGGACATCACCCCCGGGACCAGCTCGGGAAAGTCGCGCCAGATGTCGGTCGAATGCTGGAAGTGCACGGTCACCTCGTCGTCTCGGCCAGGGAGGACGGGCCGATCACAATACCCGCACCCCGGTGCGGGAACGCGGAAGGCGCGACACGGACGCGCCGGACGCGCGCGCGGCCGAGGCCGTCCCGCCGCTCACCAGTGCCACGCGCGAGGACCGCTCGTCAGCGCCACTCTCCAGGACCGCTCATCAAGGCCGCCCTGCCGGCCGGCTGGACCCGGCCCGCGGGACCGCACGCTGGAGATCATCTTTGCCGGGTGCCGCGCCTGAGCCGGTAGAGGACGTGGCGGCGCAACGGGCTGTTCCCGGGGACCCTCGGGTGGTCGAAGTCCTCGGCCGGGTCGCGGGTCATGCCCAGGCGCTCCATCACGGCACGCGAGCGCGCGTTGCGCACGGCCGTCATGGAGATGATGGCCTCGAGCCCTGCCTCGGCGAACGCGTACGAGGCGGCCCGCCTGGCCGCCTCGGTGGCGTAGCCGTGCCCCCACGCCGGGCGGGCCAGCCGCCAGCCGATCTCCACGGCGGGCAGGAAGGGAGCGTCGAACGTCTGCAGGACCAGCCCGGCGAAGCCGATGAAGAGCCCGCTCTCGCGCACCTCCAGCGCCCACAGCCCGTAGCCGTGCCGGTCGAAGCCCTGCTCGATCCGGTCGATCATGGTGTCGCTCTGCTCCCGGGTGAGGGTCGCGGGGAAGTGCTCCATCACCTCGGGGTCGGCGTTCATGGCGGCGAAGGGCGCCCGGTCCGTGTCGCGCCATCTGCGCATGATCAGCCGCTCGGTGTCCACCCGGGTCAGAGTACCCGGCTCAGGAACGCCTTCGTCCGCGGGCTGGCCGGGCTGTCGAGCACGTCCGCGGGGGTGCCCGACTCGACCACGACGCCGTCGTCCATGAACACCACCCGGTCGGCCACCTCCCGCGCGAACCCGACCTCGTGGGTCACCACGATCATGGTCAGGCCGTCCTCCGCCAGGCCCTTCATCACCGCGAGCACCTCGCCGACGAGCTCGGGGTCGAGGGCGCTGGTCGGCTCGTCGAACAACATCAGCTTGGGCCGCATCGCCAGCGCGCGGGCGATGGCGACGCGCTGCTGCTGCCCGCCGGACAGCTGGCGGGGGTAGGCGCCCGCCTTGTCCTCCAGCCCGACACGGCGCAGCAGCGCGTGCGCGCGTTCCCTGGCCTGGTCGCGGGGTTCGCCGCGGACGCCGACGGGGGCCTCGATGACGTTCTGCACCACGGTGAAGTGCGGGAAGAGGTTGAACTGCTGGAAGACCATGCCGATCTCCCTGCGCTGGCGGGTGATCTCCCGCTTGCGCAGGTGCCGCACCCGGTCTCCGGACGCCTCGAACCCGATCAACTCCCCGTCGACGTGGATGGAGCCGCCGTCGATGGTCTCCAGGTGGTTGACGCAGCGCAGGAACGTCGACTTGCCCGACCCGGACGGCCCCAGGACGACCACGACCTCCCCTTGCCGCACCTCCAGGTCGATGCCTTTGAGCACCTCCAGGTGACCGAAGTGTTTGCGCACGCCGCGGGCGCGGACCATGGGTACGGTCACGAGGGCACCTCCGGGGTGGGGCGGCGGCGGAAGGTCAGGAACGACCAGAAACTCTGCGGGGCGTTCCTGGTGGCGCCGCGCGCGTAGTGGCGCTCGATGAACGACTGGCCGACGTACAGGATCGAGGTGATCACCAAGTACCAGACACAGGCGACGATCAGCAGCGGGATGGTCTGGAACGTACGGTTGTAGATGGACTGCACGGTGTAGAGCAGGTCCGCCAGCGCGATGACGCTGACCAGCGACGTGGCCTTCAACATGCTGATGACCTGGCTGCCGGTGGGCGGGATGATGAAGCGCATCGCCTGGGGCAGCACGATTCTGCGGAAGGTCCTGGCGCCGCTCATGCCCAGCGCGGAGGCGGCCTCGGTCTGGCCGTGGTCGACCGACATGAGACCGCCGCGGATGATCTCCGCCATGTAGGCGCCCTCGTTGAGGCCGAGGCCGAGGATGGCGGCGAGCAGCGGAGTGATGAGCACGTTGGTGTCGGCGCTGACGAACTCGGGCCCGAACGGGACGCCGAACGAGATCTCCGGCAGCAGGTACGACAGGTTGTACCAGAGCACGAGCTGCACCAGCACCGGAGTGCCGCGGAAGAACCACACGTACAGGCCGCAGGCGGCCCGCGCGACCGGGTTCTCCGACAGCCGGCCGATGGCCAGGAGCACCCCGAGGACGACGCCCACGGCCATGGCGATCACGGTGAGCAGCAGCGTGGTGAAGATGCCCTGGCCGATGATCTGCGCGTTGACGTACCGGCCGACCACGTCCCACTGGAAGTTGGGGTTGGTGACCAGCAGGCTCACGAGCTGGGCGGCGAGCACGAGCAGGACGATCGAGGCGACCCAGCGCAGCGGGTGGCGGGTGCGGGCGGCGCCCGCGACGTCGACGTCGGGCAGGCTCATGATTCCGCCAGGTTCACGCCGGCCTTGTCGAGCTTGTTGTCGGACGTGCCCCACTTGTCCATGATCTTGTCGTAGGTGCCGTTGTCCATCAGCTTCTGGATGCCGTCCTTGAGCACGTCCCCCAGCGGCGAGTCCTTGGCCACTACGGCGCCCTGGTACAGGTCGTCGAACCCGTTGGACTGCCCCTTGCCGGCGAGTTCGAGCTTGCCGCCGGCCTGTTCCACGAAGTAGGTGAGCGGCGCCTGGGAGGAGAAGAACGCGTCGGCCCGTCCGGAGCTGACCGCCAGCACGGAGGTGGGCTGGTCCTTGTACGACTGGACGCTGATCTTCGGCTTGCCCTCCTTGACGCACGTCTGCGACTGGCCCTTGATCACGCTCTCGGCGGAGCCGCCGGCCATGACGGAGATCCTCAGCCCGCAGGTGTCCGCCAGGGAGCCGATCTTCTTCGGGTTGCCCTTCAGCACGGCGAAGACGACGAACTCCTTGACCCAGTCGACGAAGTCGTTGGACTTCTGCCGGTCGCGGAAGTCGCCGACGGGCCCGATGGCGAAGTCGTAGCGCCCGGAGGCGATGCCGGTGAGCGAGCTGGGCAGGCCGTCCACGGTGACGTGCTCGATCTTGACGCCGAGCAGCTGGCCGAGCGCCTCGGACATGTCGGCGGCGGCGCCGGTCAGCGACCTGCCGTCGGCCCCGGCGATCTCGTACGGAGGGAAGGAGCCGTTGTTCACCGAGACGAGCTTGCCCGCCTGCTTGGCCTTGTCGGGCAGCCGGTCGTACAGCGCCTGGTCCTTGGCCTGGGCGGCGGTCGTGCCCTGGGGCTGCTGGGAGTTCAGCACGCCCTCCGCCTCCTCGGGGTTGGCGCCGCATCCGGCCAGCAGGAGGGCCGCGCCGAGCAGGGCGGCCGTCACGCCTCTGGGCGTCGTGTGCCTAGACATGTCGCTCCAATCGTGGGTCGACGGCGAAGCGCCGGTTCTCGAGGACGGGCAGGGTGAGCCGGGCGTCGGCCAGCTCGCCGGCCGAGGCGTCGGCCCAGAGCATTCCCGGAGCGTCGCCGAGGCGGGCCCGGGTGATGCCGAGCGGGTCGACGACCATGCTGGATCCGATGTTGCGCCGGCCGCACTCGCCGGAGGCGGCCACGTAGCAGGTGTTCTCCAGGGCGCGGGCGGTGACCATGACCTCCCAGTGCCATTCCTTGGCCGGGCCGCGCACCCACGCGGTGGGCAGCGCGATGATCTGGGCGCCCTGGTCGGCCAGGAGCCTGGCCATCTCGGGGAAGCGCACGTCGTAGCAGGTCATCATGCCGACCTTCCAGCCCGCGCAGTCGATCACGACGGGGGCGTTCGTGCCGGGGACGACGTGGTCGGACTCGCGCCGGCCGAAGGCGTCGTACAGGTGCAGCTTGGTGTAGGTGGCGACGAGCTCGCCGTCCCTGGCGGCGACCAGGACGTTGTGGACGCGGCCGTCGCCGGCGGGGGTGTGCACGCCGGCGATCACGGTGGTGGCGGAGCCGCGCGTGCGCTCGACCAGCCCGCTGACGAACGGCCCGTCGAGGGGCTGCGCGGCCTGCCTGATGCGGGCGGGCTCGTCGACGAAGAGCGCGAGCGAACCCTCGGGCAGCACCAGCAGGCCGGCGTCGCCCGCCACGGCCTGGTCGATCAGGGCCTGGCAGGTCTTGAGGTTCTGGGTCCAGTCCTCCGCGGAGGCGAACTGCCCGACGGCGATTCTCATGCGGCGAAGACCTCCTCGGTCCCGATGGGGCGGGACGAGATGCCCTGGGCGTGCAGCTCGTCGCAGAAGGCGGCGACCATGGCCGCGTTCGGGGCGGCGCCGTACGGCATCCAGTCGTGGCCGAAGGTCAGCGCCGTCGCGGTCAGGTCGGACAGCAGCCACGGCGTGGTGTCGGCGAGCAGCCGCCGCCGGGCCAGCCAGTGCCGCTTGGAGTGCTCGAACACGTCCTGGACGGCCTGCGGCAGCCACGGGTGGCGCTCGACGCTTTCGCGCTTGAGCGTGACCAGGTGGATGCCGGGCACGAAGCCGGTCCGCTCGTAGTAGGCGAGCTCGGCGGAGCGGTGGTCGGGCAGCAGGTGGCGCAGGCGGCTCTCTGGGGTGAAGAGTTCCGGAGGCATGAACGGCGTCATGATCGCGTCGTAGCGGCCGGCCGCGAGCCCTTCTGCGAGCCCTTCGTCCGTCAGCGAGACGTTGCCGGGGAGCGGGACCGGGCCGGTCCTGTCCTTGCCGGTCTCGCCTGCGGTCAGCGGGCCGACCGTCCAGTCGATGCCGCCGAGGTCCACGCCCGCGGCTCTGAGCAGGGCGCGGGTCCAGGTGTTGCCCGAGTCGGGCCAGCCGGTGAGCCCGACGCGGGCGCCCTTGAGCTCCTCCAGCGAGGTCAGCTCGCTGTCGCGGCGGACGAGGACGCAGCGGTGCCGGAAAGCGCGCATGACGAAGACGGGCAGGCCCACGAGCCGGTCGTCGCCGGCGGCGCGGCCGAGCACGTATCTGCTGAACGAGGTCTCGCCACCGTCCAGCCCCGGCTCGCTCAGCACGTCCGGCGTGACGGCGCGCGAGTCGAGGTCGAGAGCGAAACCCTCGGGCTTGACCGCCCCCGTCGCGACCGGCACGAGGTGGTCCCAGTCCCGCGCCGCCAGCCGAATCCGAACCTCGACCACAAACCCCCCAAACGACATTAGTTGCCCCGAATTGCGATGAACCATATGTTCAGGGGAAAGGCCAACACAAGACGATCTTTGTTGCTGAACAAAGATTTGCGGAACCCATGGGGGTGGAGTGGACGCCGCATGGCTGGCGGAACGCATCGGCGAACCGAGCGCTCGCGGGATCGCGACCGCCCTGACCGACCTGATCAGGCAGGGCACAGTGACCGCCGACACCCGCCTGCCGACCGTGCGCGCCCTGGCCAGGGAGCTGCGGGTCAGCTCGGGAACCGTCGCCGAGGCCTGGTCGGAGCTGCGCCGGCACGGGATGATCCGCACCGACCGCCGCAGGGGCACGGTGGTGCTCGGCCCGCCCGACGTGCCGCGCCCCATCCGGTACGAGCGCATCGGCCACTTCGGCGACCGGCTGGCCATCGACCTGGCGATCGCCTCCCCCGACCCGGCGCTGCTGCCGCCGCTGGAGACCGCCCTGGCCGCCGCCGCCCGCACCGACCGGCTCAACGACTACACGCGCGAGACGATCACGCCGCGGTTGCGCGCCGCCGTGGAGCCGGACTGGCCGTTCGCCGCGCAGGGCTGGCTCGCGGTCGGCGGCGGCTACGAGGGGGTGCAGCTGCTCTGCCAGACCGCGGCCCTGCCCGGCGACCGGATCGCGATCGAGGAGCCGACGGCGGCGCGGCTGCTGGACATCCTGGAGACGATCGGCGTCCAGATCATCCCGGTCGCCTGCGACGAGGACGGCCCGCTGCCCGGAGCGCTGGACAGAGCCCTGCGGGCCAGGCCGGTGGCGTTCGTGTACCAGCCGCGCGGCCAGTCGCCCTGCGGCCACGCCGTCACCCCGGAGCGCTCCGCCGAGCTGGCCGCCCTGCTGGAGCCCACGGCGACCCTCATCGTCGAGGACGACGGGATCGGCGAGCTGTCGGTCTCGCCGATGGTGAGCATGGGGACGCGCTTCCCCGACCGTACGGTGCTCGTGCGGTCGTACTCCAAGTCCCACGGCCCCGACCTGCGCATCGCGATCGTCGGCGGGGCGGCCGAGGCCGTGGAGCGGGTGCGCGTGCTGCGGAGCTTCGGCACCGGCTGGACCAGCAGGATCCTGCAGGACGCGCTGGCCCACCTGCTCGGCGACGCCGCGGCACGGGCCGGCGTCGAACGCGCCCGTGACACCTACGCGGGCCGGCGCGCGCGGCTGGCCGCGGAACTGTCCGCCCGCGGCGTTCGCACGGGCGGGCGCGACGGCCTGGTGTTGTGGGTACCGGTACGCGAGGAGTCGGCGGCGCTGGTCACCCTCGCGGCTCACGGGATCTCGGCGGCCCCGGGCAGCCGCTACGTGATCGACCCCGCACCCGCCCCCCACCTGCGCCTCGCCACGGCCCGGCTCACCGACGACCCCGGCGAGCTCGCGGAGCTGGCCGACGTGATCGCGCTGGCCGCCACGGGCTCGCGCCTCAGCACCTCGACGTGATCGCACCGGCCGCCACAGGCTCGCGGCTCAGCGCCTCGACCTGATCCCCGTCAGCCGGCGCAGGCACCGCCGGACCGAGCGATCAAGCCCCCGCCAGGCGGCCGCGGCGGGCCGTCACGCGTAGAAGACGCGCTCCACCACCTGGCGGGCGCGGCGCGTCACGCGGCGGTAGTCGTCGAGGAAGTCCTCGGAGCCGTCCGGCGGGTAGCCGAGCGCCTGCGCGATCAGCCCGCGCTCCCCCGAGTCGCGCGGCACGCTGTCGCCCGGCCTGCCCTTGACCAGCATGATCGCGTCTCGGATGCGGGAGGCGAAACGCCACGCCTCGGCGAGCACCTCCTCGTCCGCCTGGTCGAGCAGCCCCTCCGCCACGGCCGCGCGCAACGCCTCCAGCGTACGGGTGGTGCGCAGGGACGGCAGCGCGCCCGCGTGGCGCAGTTGCAGGAGCTGGGCCACCCACTCCACGTCGGACAGGCCGCCGGGGCCGAGCTTCGTGTGCAGGGCAGGGTCGGCGCCGCGCGGCAGGCGCTCGGCCTCCATGCGGGCCTTGAGCCGCCTGATCTCCCTTACGGCGTCGTCGGGCAGGCCGTGCTGCGGGTAGCGCAGCTCGTCGATCATCGCGACGAACGCGGCGCCCAGCTCGGGATCGCCGGCCGAGAACCTGGCCCGCAGCAGCGCCTGCGCCTCCCACGGCGACGACCAGCGCGCGTAGTAGGCGCGGTAGGAGGCCAGCGTGCGCACCAGCGGGCCCTGCCGCCCCTCCGGCCGCAGGTCGGGGTCGATGGCCAGCGGCGGGTCGGGGGCGGGCAGCGACAGCAGCCTGCGCAGCTCGTTGGCCACGGCGTGGGCGGCGTCGGTGGCCTCGCGCTCGTCCACCCCCGGCAGCGGCGAGTGCACGAACATGACGTCGGCGTCGCTGGCGTAGGAGCACTCCATGCCGCCGAGCCGGCCCATCGCGACGATCGCGAACGAGGTGACCTGCGCGGCCCTGTCAGAAGCGGCGCCGAGCGCGGCGTCGAGCGCGGCCTGGAGGGTCACGTCGGTCAGCCGCGACAGCGCCGTGCCCACCGTCTCGATGTCGATGAGCCCGGAGATGTCGGCGACGGCCGTACGGAACAGCTCTTTGCGCCGCAGCGCCCGCACGGCCGCGACGGCGTTCTCCGGGCCACCCGCGTGCCGTGACACCGCGGCGGACGCCTCGCCCAGCAGTGACTCCCGCGAGCGCACGGCCAGTTCCTCGTCCGAGCCCAGCATCGCCACCGCGTCGGGCGCGTGCATGAGCAGGCCGGTCGCGTAGCGGCTGGTGCCGAGCACGCGCGCTATCCTGGCCGCCACCGCCGTCTCGTCGCGCAGCAGCCGCAAGTACCACGGCGTGCTGCCCAGCTTGTCGCTGACCTGGCGGAACCCGAGCAGCGCCGCGTCCGGGTCGGGCGTGTCGGCGAACCAGCCGAGCATGACGGGCAGCAGCGTGCGCTGGATCGCGGCCCGCCTGGACACTCCCGTGGTCAGTGCGGCGAGGTGGCGCAGCGCGCCGGTGGGGTCGTCGTAGCCGAGCGCCTCCAGCCTGGCCGCGGCGGCCGACGTCGACAGGCGCGCCTCCGACTCCGGCAGCCGGGCCACGGCCTGCAGCAGCGGGCGGTAGAAGAGCTTCTCGTGCAGCCGCCGCGCCTCCATCGCGTGCCGCCGCCACCTGGCGGTGAACTCCCCCACCGGGTCGGCCGGCATGCCCAGCGCCCGGCCCAGCCTGCGCAGATCGGCCTCGTCCTCCGGCACGATGTGCGTACGCCGCAGCCGGTGCAGCTGCAGCAGGTGCTCGACCCGGCGCAGGAACGCGTACGCCTCCGCGAGGCCGCGCGAGTCGTCACGCCCGACGTAGCCGCCGCGGGAGAGCGCGGCCAGGGCGGGCAGCGTGCCCCGGCGGCGCAGCAGCGGGTCGAGCCTGCCGTGCACGAGCTGCAGCAGCTGCACCGCGAACTCGATGTCGCGCAACCCGCCAGGGCCCAGCTTGAGCTGGCGCTCGCCCTCGGCGCGCACATGCGCCTCCACCCGGCGGCGCATCGCCTGCACGTCCTCGACGAAGTGCTCGCGGGTGGCCGCCGACCAGACCAGCTCGTTGACCGCCTCGACGTAGGCCGCGCCCAGCTCCAGGTCGCCGGCCACCGGCCGGGCTTTCAGCAGCGCTTGGAACTCCCACGTCTTCGCCCAGCGCCGGTAGTAGGCCAGGTGGCTGGCCAGCGTGCGTACCAGCGGCCCCGACCGGCCCTCCGGCCGCAACCCGGCGTCCACCTCCCACAGCGAGCCCTCGGGGGTGGTCGCGGTGCAGGCCCGCATCATGGCCTGGGCCAGCCGGGTCGCCGAGCGCAGCGCCTTCGCCTCGTCGGCGCCCTCCCGCGGCTCGGCCACGAAGATCACGTCGACGTCGCTGATGTAGTTGAGCTCCCGGGCGCCGCACTTGCCCATGCCGATCACGGCCAGGCGCACGTCGGCGGCGTCGACCTCGGCCCGCGCGATGGCCAGCGCGGCCTCAAGCGCCGCGCCCGCCAGGTCGGACAGCTCCGCCATGACCTCCGCCGGCGTGACCTGGCCGGTGAGGTCGCGCGCGGCCAGATGCATCACCCTGCCCCGGTAGGCCACCCGCAGCGCCGTGAGCGCCCCGGCCCCGTCCCGCTTCTGCGCATGCGGCCCGTCGGCGCCGACCGCCCGGAGGAGCTCCTCGCGCGGGTCGCCCAGGCGGGGTTCGGCGAGCAGCGCCACCTGCTCCGGGTGGCGTACCAGGTGTTCGCCGAGCGCCTCGCTGACCCCGAGCACGGCGACGAGCCTGGCCCTCAGCTCGCCGTCGGCGCGTAGCTTTCCCGGCACGGACGGGTCGCGCTCGGCCAGGCGGGCCAGCGAGGCCAGCGCCTGGTCGGGGTCGGCCACGTCGACCAGCGACTCCAGCAGGTCGTCCAGCTCGGCTCCTGCCTGGCCGACGAGCCTGGCCGCCCTGGCGCCGTCGGCGAAACCGAGCTTGGCGAGCCTGGCGGCGGTGGATTCGATCCTGGGCACCCCTCCATAGTGGCAGTTCCCCCGCCGCGGGCCGTAGCAGGCCGACCTTCGTTTCGGCCCGTGGCCGCACCAGGTCAGCGGGCGGAATCCCGGACCACGTCCGCGAACGCCCTCGCCACCGGGCGCCAGGTCGCGACGAGGTCGCCCTCGGCCGCCTTGACCTCGGCGTCGAGCTCCTCGGCCCCTTCCAGGGCCGTCTCGCCGGTCCAGGACGCGAAGATCTCGGGGGTGGCCTCCGGGTGGAACTGCACCGCCCAGGCGGCATCCCCGAGCCGGTAGGCCTGGTGAGGGTACGGAGAGCCGGTCATCAACGGCACCGCGCCGCCGGGCGGCCGCGTGATGACGTCCTGGTGGTACTGCACGGCCACGGCCGTGCCGATTCCGGAGAAGAGCCGGTCGGAGGCGGCATCGGGCAGGGCGGCCACCTCGCGGGCGCCCACTTCGAACCCGTACGCGCCGCGCTCGACAGCGCCGCCGCAGGCCATGGTCAGCAATTGCGCCCCCAGGCAGATCGCCAGCGTCGGCGTGCCCTCCTCGACCGCCCGCAGCAGCAGGTCGCGGGTGGCGGGCTGCCAGGGGCTGCGCTCGTCCTCCCAGGCGGCCGCCGCGCCACCGAGCACGATCAGCCCGTCGCCCGCGCGTACGGGAATCTCATCGCCCAGGTACGGCCGCACGACGTCGAAGTCCAGCCCCAGCCATTCGCCCAGATATCCGAGCCCGGCGTCGGCCTCGTGCTGGATGACGGTAACGCTCATATCGGCCCATTATCCGGAAATTTCGTTTGGTGGCCATGTCACCTGCGTATATCCGGTCTTAGCGCTGAAAGGGGAACCCGTGAAGATCGTCGCCCTCGAGACCGTCCGGCCCGCCGTACAACCCAACCTGCTGTTCGTCCGCCTGCACACCGACACCGGGCTGACCGGGCTCGGCGAGGCGTTCTTCGGCGCGCTGACGGTGGAGGCGTACCTGCACGAGAGCGTCGCCCCCGTCCTGCTCGGCCTGGCCGGTCCCACGCCGGAACGGGTCGCCCGCCTGCTCACCCCGTACACCGGCTACCAGGGCTCCGGCGCCGAGACGCGCGGCAACGGCGCCATCGATCTCGCCCTCTGGGACCTGCTCGGACAGGCCTCGGGGCTGCCGCTCGTCGACCTGCTCGGCGGCGCCGTCCACGACGGCATGCCCATCTACAACACGTGCGCGGGCCCCGGGTACATCGCCGCCTCGGCCCGGCAGGAGAGCGGCAACTGGGGCCTGGCCACCGGCCGCTACGAGGACCTGAACGCCTTCCTCACCGACCCGGCCCGGCTCGCCCGCGACCTGCGCGAGCAGGGGATCGGCGGCATGAAGGTATGGCCGTTCGACGCCGCGGCCGAGCGTACGGGCGGCGCCGGCATCTCCCGGGCCGACCTGGACCAGGGGCTCGAGGTGATCGCCGCGATCCGGGAGGAGGCCGGCCCGGACATGAAGCTGATGGTCGAGCTGCACGGCCTGTGGAGCCGGCCCGCCGCCGAGACGATCCTGGCCGCGCTGGAGCCGTACCGGCCGTTCTGGGTGGAGGACCCGCTGCGCTCGGACGCCGCCGACGCCTACGCCCGCCTCGACTCCCCCGTGCCGGTCGCGGCCGGGGAGACGTGCGTCGGGCGGCGCGGCTTCAAGCCGCTGCTGGACTCGGGCGCCGTCGACGTCCTCACCCTGGACGTCCAGTGGACAGGCGGCCTGACCGAGGCCCGCAAGGTCGCCTCCCTCGCCGACGCCTACGGAGTGCCGGTGGCGCCGCACGACTGCACCGGGCCCGCCACGCTGGCGGGCTGCGTGCACTTCGTGTGCGGCCAGCCCAACGGGCTCATCCAGGAGACGGTCAGGGCCTTCCTGCACACCTGGTACGGGGAGCTCGTCACCGGGCTGCCCGTCATCGAGAACGGCGTCATCACACCGGGCCGCGAGCCCGGTCACGGTGTACGGCTGCGCGAGGGCGACCTGGCCGCCCAGCGGCGCGTCTCCCGCCTGTCGCCTTGAGGGCCCACGTCCGCGAGGGAGCGGCGGTGACGGTGCGGGGTCAGCGTGGGGCGATCCAGGTGGCGCGGGCCGCGGCCACCAGGGTGCCGTCGTCCTCGTAGATGGCGCTCTGCCCGAACATCTTGCGCCCGTCGCGGCCGGTCGGACGGGCCACCACGGAGTAGCGTGCGCCGGGGTGCACCGGCCGGTGAATCTGCACGCCGAGCCGCCCGAGCAGCGCGGTCTCGCCGGGGCCGAAGTGGGCCCAGCCGGTGATGCAGTCGAGCACCGCCCCGACGATCGAGGCGGGAACGCGGGCCTCATCCGTCACGTTGAACGGCACCCGCCATCCGGCCGCCACCAGGTCGGAGCCCGCCACGGGCCCTGGGAAGATGCGCAGGCCGTCGCCGGGCTCGCGCATGCCGCAGGCGAAGCACTCGGCGAACGGGTGCGCCCGCAGGCCGACGAATCCCGCCTCGGCGCGGGCGGCGTCGGTGAACGGCACGAAACCGGGGCCCTCCAGGTCTTCGGCCACGGGGATCGCCTCGACCAGGAGCCGGTCGCCGTGGGAGAGGGAGACGGAGTTGGCCACGTGTTCGAGGCGCAGCTCGGTCTCCAGCGGGGTGGGAGCGTGGAGCGTGACTTCAACGGCTGATCGGCCACCGTTCAGAGCCTCCGCCATGGTGCCCGCTATCCAGCCGCCGTTGGCGACCCCCACCGGGCCACGGAAGCGCTCGGGAACGGTCAGCACGGTCTGCAAGGCAGCCGTCGTCATGCCACACCCTCCTAGATCGCCGCATATGGCGAAAAGTCCGTAAATGTCAATAGAGGCAGGCCGATTTTACCCAGACTCCCGATTCCCGCAGATGCCGGGGGTCTCGCGGCTGATCGACACGACCTACAACGCCTCGGTGAGGTCCGTTGCTTCCCGCCCGTCGCGCGGCCATGCCGGCCATCACGCCCACCAGGGACGGTAGGCGCCCCACATCGCGCGGACGTGAGCCGGGGGTGAGAAGCAACGAAAATCGGCCTCACTCCGGACCGCTGCCGGGAGTGAGGCCGATCAAGGCGTCGGGCAGCACCCTATCCCGCCTCGTCGGCCTCCCGCGACCAATCCGCCGATACCGGCCTAGAACCACAGGCGGTCATGCCATCAGACTGTCGGGATGGATCGGCTGACCTCATGGGAGCGCCGCACGAGTACGGCACTTCTCACCATTGGCACTGCGTTTCTCCTCAGCTGGGCGATCCCCATCGTCTTGCCCGGCCTTCCGCCCTTCGTAGACCAGATGTTCTGGTACCTCCAGGTCTGCACCTACCTTCTGTTCACCACGGACTATCTGATCCGCGTCTACCTGGCTCCCCGCCGCCTACGCTTCGTGCTCAGGAACATCCCCTCGCTCCTGGTTGTGGTGCTCCCCCTCCTGCGCCCGCTCTGGCTGCTGCGCGCGCTGCTGCTCCTGCAGGTGGTCGCCGAACGGATCCAGCTCCCGCTGCGGCTACGCGCGGTCGTGTACGTGAGCGGCACCGCCGTCTTCCTGGCCCTGGTCGGCAGCATCGCCGTGCTGGACGCGGAGCAGGACAACCCCGCCGGCAACATCCAGACGATCGGCGACGCCCTGTGGTGGTCGCTCACCACGATGACCACCGTCGGGTACGGCGACCGCTTCCCCGTCACCCCGGAGGGCAGGCTGCTGGCGTCAGGGCTGATGCTGGCGGGGATCGCCCTGCTCGGTGTGGTCACCGCGGCCATCGCGTCCTGGTTCGTCGAGCGGTTCGAGCACAACGCCGCCAGGGAGCGGCGTACCGAGGCCGACGTGGCGCAGATCCTCTCCGAAATCAGCGAGCTGCGCGGGGCGGTGGACGAGCTGGCAGGCCTCCGCGACGACCAGGCCCGGCTGCACGATCGGCTGGACTCCCTGACCACACGCCTGGCCCGCTGATGCCGGCCATGCCGCGCGCCATGGCCCGGCTTCGACGAGTCTCTAAGGCACGCGGTCCCCTCGCCGGCACGGCACGGGGACCTGTACGTTGATCATTCGGGGGTGGGCCTGTGCAAGGGTCGAGATTGCGATACCCGCCCGGATCCCTGGTCATCCTGACCGGGCTCCCGGGCGCGGGCAAGACCACCCTGCTCCACCGCCTGTACGGCCTGGGCGGCGACGAGAGCCTGCCCGTCGCCGCGGGCGCGGTCGTGGTGATCGACTCGGCGCAGGCCAAGCGACACTGGCACGGCAGGCTCGGCTGGATGCCCGGCTCGGTGCGCCGCGCCCTGGTGTTCGCCACCCATGTGGGCCGCATCCGGGGGGCGCTCGCCGGCGGCCGCTCGGTCATCGCCCACAACCGGGGCTGCGCCCCGTACGTGCTGAGAGGCTTCGCGTGGCTGGCGCGGCGGCACCACGCCCGCTTGCACCTGCTCCTGCTGGACGCGTCGCCGGAGGCGGCGCTGGCCGGGCAGCGGGCCAGGGGCCGGGTGGTGGCGCCGCGCACGTTCGCCCGCCATCAGCGGCGATGGGCCGGCCTGGTCGCGCGGGTGAAGGGCGGCGACCCCAAGCCCGCGGCGGGCGGGCTGATCGTCGACAGGGCGGAGGCGGCCCTGCTGGAGGCGATCACCTTCGACGGCGGCGACGGCGACCGCCTGCGGGAGATCCGGATCACCGGATCGTCACCCGACCACGACGGATGACAGCAGGACGCGGCCATATTTTTCCACGCGGCGTGTCGATCCGGGCGCGGGCCGTTCGTGTGTGCTCACCACAGTTCCAAGGCTGAGCAGGCTCCGCCTCTGGACGGGCATCCTCACAACACGGGCAGGTAGCGGCCGAGCTCGAACTCGGTGACGGTGCGGCGGTAGTCGCGCCACTCGGCCCGCTTGTTGCGCAGGAAGAAGTCGAAGACGTGCTCGCCCAGCGTCTCGGCCACCAGCTCGCTGCGCTCCATGACGGCGATCGCCTCGTCGAGCGACCCGGGCAGCGGCTGAATGCCGAGGGCCCGCCGCTCGGCGCTGGTCAGCGTCCACACGTTGTCCTCGGCCGCGGGCGGCAGCTCGTAGCTCTCCTCGATGCCCTTCAGCCCGGCCGCCAGGATCAGCGCGAACGCCAGATAGGGGTTGCACGCCGAGTCGAGCGAGCGGAACTCGATGCGCGTCGAGCCGCCCTTGTGCGGTTTGTACATCGGCACCCGGACCAGCGCGGACCGGTTGTTGTGGCCCCAGCACACGTAGGAGGGCGCTTCGCCGCCCTGACCGGCGATGAACTCGGCGCCGCCCCAGAGCCGCTTGTAGGAGTTGACCCACTGGTTGGTGATGGCGGTGATCTCGGCGGCGTGCTTGAGCAGCCCGGCGATGAACGAGCGGCCGATCTTGGACAGGCGGTAGTCGGTGCCTGCTTCGTAGAAGGCGTTGCGGTCGCCCTCGAACAGCGACATGTGGGTGTGCATGCCGGAGCCCGGGTGCTCGGTGAACGGCTTGGGCATGAACGACGCCCAGATGCCCTGCTCCAGCGCGACCTCCTTCATGACCAGGCGGAAGGTCATGATGTTGTCGGCCGTGGTCAGCGCGTCGGCGTAGCGCAGGTCGATCTCCTGCTGGCCGGGCGCGCCCTCGTGGTGGCTGAACTCCACCGAGATGCCCATCGACTCCAGCATCATGATCGCCTGGCGCCGGAAGTCGTGGCCGGCGCTGTGGGGGGTGTGGTCGAAGTAGCCGCCCGAGTCGATCGGCTCTGGCCGCCCGCCCGGCTCGGGCCGGTTCTTCAGCAGGAAGAACTCGATCTCGGGGTGGGTGTAGAAGGTGAAGCCCATGTCGGCGCACTTGGCGAGCGTGCGCTTGAGCACCCAGCGGGGGTCGGCGTGCGACGGCGAGCCGTCGGGCATGAGGATGTCGCAGAAGATGCGCGCCGCGCCGGGCGTCTCGCTGCGCCAGGGCAGGATCTGGAACGTGGCCGGATCGGGCTTGGCGAGCATGTCGGACTCGTAGACCCGGGCGAAGCCCTCGATGGCCGAGCCGTCGAAGCCGATGCCCTCGGCGAACGCGCCCTCCAGCTCGGCGGGGGCGATCGCGACGGACTTGAGGAAGCCGAGCACGTCGGTGAACCACAGCCGGATGAACCGGATGTCGCGTTCCTCGAGCGTGCGGAGCACGAACTCCTGCTGGCGGTCCACGGCATCCCCTCAAGACGACAGTACGGGTCTCCTACCAGCATGCCGTGCCCGTGTTTCGCACACGTTACGGGGGGTGCCGGGGAGGGGCCCCGTGAAGGGGCCCGTGAACAAGCCGGTGCGAGCCTCGCTGACAAAGGGCCCGCCCCGACTTACTGTGATCACGCAGTCAGTCTCGGGGGAGGCATTGGTGGCTATCGACCTGCTCAATCACAAGCTCGATCGAGCGTTCGACCACATCGACGCTAACGGCAACGGCGTCGTCGAGCGTGAGGACCTGCTGGGTCTGGGCGCCCGCATTCTGGTGGGTTTCGGGGAGTCCCCCACCTCGGTCACCGGGGCGAGCCTTGTCGGCGGCTTCGACGGCATCTGGTCCACCTTGTCGCTGGCGCTCGAGCGCGACGGCGACTCCGGCATCGCGCGGGAGGATTTCCGCAAGGGGATGACGGCGGCGTTCGTCACCGGCGACCGCTACGACCCGGTGTTCAGGCCGGCGACGGTGGCGGTGGCGGAGTTGTGCGACGTCGACGGCGACGGGGAGGTCGGCCCCGCCGAGTTCCGTACGCTGCTGTGCGCGTTCGGAGTGGCCTACGACGACGTGGACGAGGCGTTCGACCGGCTCGACAGGGAGGGCAGGGGCACGCTCACCGTGGACGGGCTGGTCCAGGCCGCTTCCGACTACTACAGGAGCGGCGACCCCAACGCCGCGGGCAACTGGCTCTTCGGACCGCTGTGAAGACCCCGGTGAAGACGACCGTGAAGACGACCGTGAAGACGAGCGTGAACACCACCGCGAGCACCACCGTGTTCGCCACGGTGCGCACCGCGCTGCGTTCCGCGCTGACGTCCATGCTGCCCCTGCCGCGCAGGGGCCACTCGGCCGCCGTGGCGCTGCTGCCGCTCACCGAGCGGGTGCCCGCGATGGCGGCGCCGTGCCGGATGCACCCGGCCGTGTACGCGATCGAGGCCGCGGTCATCGACTGGGCCAGGCGCACCGGCCTGCGCGCCGACCCCGGCGTCGGTTTCCACCGGATGGCGGGCCGGGCCTTCGCCGAGTTCGACGCGGCCGCGGCGGCGTTGTTCGCGCAATGGCTGACGTGGCTGTTCCACCTGGACGACGAGCTGGACGAGGGGTCGTGCCGGCTGGACATCTTCGACGGCATGCTCAGGGGCGCGGCCGGCCATCCGCTGGAGGCGGCCTTCGCCGATCTGTGGCGGGTGACGAGCGCGCGGATGAGCGACCGGTGGCGGTCGAGGTTCGCGGTGGGGCTGCAGCGCCAGCACGACGCGTGCCGCACGGAGGCCGACAACAGGGCGGCCGGCCGGATGCCGACGCTGGAGGAATATCCCGAGCTCCGCAGGGGCACGGTGGGGCCCTACCTGTACGACCTGGTGGAGCCGTGCCTGCGGGTGGAGGTGCCGGGCTGGGTCCACGACGGGGAGCCCTGGCGCCGGCTGGTGGACGCCTGCAGCGACGTCACCGCGTGGTGCAACGACGTCGCCTCCCGGCCGAAGGAGCGCGGCGACGTGCACAACTTCGTCGTGCTCGCGATGCGCCAGCTCGGGCTGGGCGAGCGGGAGGCGACCGCGTGGGTGCTGGACCGGATCGCCGATCGATGTCTGGACATGCAGGAGGCGGCCAGGCGGCTGCCGCTCGCGGATCTCGCGCCGAAGGCGGCCAGGGACGTCAGCAAGGTCGCCTGCGCCTACCTGGCGGCGCCGCGCGCCCACCTCGACTGGCTCCTGGAGTCACAGCGTTACGCCTGACGCACGTTCACGGGCGCGCGTCCGTACTGGAGGGCGCCCGGGACCGCGTCCGGGCGCTAGGCGGCGCCGCACGCGAGCATGTCGCCCGTGGGGGTGCGGCGGTAGACGACCTGCTTGCCGACCCGCATCCCCACCGCGAGCCCGCCGTCGCTGAGCACGCCGAGGTGCTGGCTGACGGCGCCCGGGGTGAGCGACATGCGGGCGGCCAGGGCCGAGGTGGTGGCGGGCTCGGCGAGCGCGAGGAGGATCTGCGCCCTGCTCCTGCCGATCAGCGCGGCCAGCGCGCCCGGCGCGGGCGGCGGCCCTTGCTCCCACAGCGTGCCCACGCCGAGCACGGGATAGACGAGCATCGGCTGGTACGGCGGCGCGATCACTCCGACCGACGGCCACCAGAACGCGCTGGGCACCAGCACCAGGCCGACACCGCGCACCGCTTCGTCCGCGCACCACGGCCGGTCGATGAGCAGCTTCTCCCCCGTCCAGGTGACGGCGGGGTCGAGCGTGGCGAACAACTGGCGCGCGCCGCCCTCGGCCAGCAGGCGGGAGCGGCGCAGCACGTCGCGCTCCAGCAGCCCGTACACGCGCGGCCAGAACTCCGCGAAACACGTCTCCCAGTACGCCTCCAGCGCCCGCGCGACCCTGGCCACGCCCGCCTCGGGGTCGGCCGTGAACCGCTCGATCACCGCCCGGTCGGTCCCCTCGACCCGCAGGGCCTCCCGCCGGGCCGTCTCGGGCGGCGTACGCCTGACCCGGTCGAGCTCGGCGGCGAAGTCGGGCATCGGCGTGTCGGGCGGTGGAGTGATGAAGTCGGCCAGGTAGCCGGTCGGCGGGACGAGCGCGAACAGCTCGCTGAGGTCGAGCCCCGCGAGCCGGGGCCGGACGGCCTTGATCCACGGCAGGTGGAGTGACTGCCGGGCGGGCCTCTGGAGGGTGCGCAGGCTCGTGACGAGCTCCCACATGGGCGAGAACGCGAACCGGATGCGGGCGACGTCCTCAGGGGTGAGCGCCCAGGAAACCGACATGCTTTTAGTCTCCCCTAAATCGTTCGCACCCCAAAGATTGAAATATCACGATTTCTTGCGTGTCAGACATCGCCACCGAGAAGCCGTCAGACCCGCAGGGGAAGCCGTCCTTCCTCCAGTCCATGGTGGGCGGGCTGCCCCGCCCGTTCTGGGCCCTGTGGGGCGGCACCCTGGTGAACCGCCTGGGCACCATGGTCGTCCCTTTCACCGGCGTCTACCTGACGCAGAGCCGCGGCCTGTCGCTGGCCGCGGCCGGCCTCGTGATGGGCGTCTACGGTGCGGGCTCGCTGCTGTCGCAGCTGCTCGCCGGGGTGCTCACGGACCGGATCGGGCGCAGGGCCACGTTGTCGGGCGGCATGCTGGCCACCGCCGTGAGCATGCTGGCGCTCGGCTACAGCTCCACGCTGCCGGCGATCCTGGCCTCCATGTTCGCGCTCGGCCTGGTGATCGACGTCTACAGGCCCGCGTCGAACGCCCTGGTCGCCGACCTGATCTCCCCCGCGGAACGGCCACGGGCGTACGGCCTGCTGTTCTGGGGGATCAACCTCGGCTACGCGGTCGGCATGACGGCCGGCGGCCGGCTGGCCGAGCTCGGGTTCGTCTGGCTGTTCTGGATCGACGCGGTGTCCTGCGTGGTCTTCGCCGCGCTGGTGTGGCGGGCGGTGCCGGAGACCAGGCCGGAGACCGCGCCGGAGTCGGCCGGCGGCTTCGCCGTGGTGCTGCGCGACCGGGTGATGGTGGGGTTCACGCTGGTCGTGCTGGGCCACGCGCTGGTCTACGCGCAGACGATGACCATGCTGCCGGTGGCGATGACGGAGGTCGTGAAGCTCTCGCCTGGCCAGTTCGGGCTGGCCATGGCGCTGAACGGGGTGCTCATCGTCCTCGTGCAGCCGCTGGTGTCGGCGTGGCTGGGACGCAGGGACGCCGCCCGCACGTTCGCGACGGGCGTGGCCCTGATGGGGCTGGGGTTCGCGATGACGGCGTACGTCACCAGCACGACCGGGCTGGCCGCGACGATCGCGGTGTGGACGGCGGGAGAGATCATCGTCGCCGGCGTCCCCGGCGCCGTCGTGGCCATGCTCGCCCCCGCGCATCTGCGCGGGCGGTACTCGGGGGTGTTCGGGTTCGCGTGGTCGCTGGCCGCCGTGCTGGCGCCGCTGCTCGGCGGCCCGCTGCTGGAGCTGGGGCCGAAGGCGTTGTGGTTCACGATGGGCGGCGTCGGGGCGGTGTCGGCGCTCGGCATGCTGGCGCTCGGACCGGCGATCCGGCGCCGCTGAGCGACATATGTCACTTTTCGTCGCTTGGACGATAAAAAGCGTGACGTATTAGGCTGAGCGCGTGGCTCAACTGCGGATTGCCCTGGCACAGACCAACCCGACCGTCGGCGATCTGGCGGCCAACGCGGACCGGCTGATCGTGTGGACCCGCGACGCCGCCGAACGCGGTGCCCACCTGGTCGTCTTCACCGAAATGTTCCTCACCGGCTATCCCGTCGAGGACCTCGTGCTGCGTACGTCGTTCGTGGACGCCAGCATCAGGGCTCTGGAAGAGGTGGCGCGCAGGCTGGACCGGGAAGGGCTCGGCGAGCTGCCCGTGGTGGTCGGCTACGTCGACCGCGCCGCCCGGGCGCCCAGGACCGGCCAGCCGAAGGGCGCGCCGCTCGACGCCGCCGCGCTGCTCTTCAAGGGCCAGGTGGTCACTCGTACGGCCAAGCACCACCTGCCCAACTACGGGGTGTTCGACGAATACCGCTACTTCGTGCGCGGCGACCGCCTGCCCGTCTTCCGCCTGCACGGGGTCGACGTGGCCATCGCGGTGTGCGAGGACCTCTGGCAGGACGGCGGTCCGGTGTCCGTCGTCGGGCAGGCGGGAGCCGGGCTGCTCGTCGTCCCGAACGCCTCGCCGTACGAGAAGGAGAAGGACGACGTCCGCCTGGAGCTGTGCGCGCGCAGGGCGCGCGAGGCAGGGTGCGCGCTCGTCTACGTCAACCAGGTCGGCGGGCAGGACGAGCTGGTCTTCGACGGCGACTCGATCGTGGTGGACGGCTCGGGCGAGCTCCTGGCGCGGGCCGGGCAGTTCAAGGAGGAGCTGCTGGTCGTGGATCTCGATCTGCCGCCCTCGCAGGCGCAGACGGGGACGTTCCCGTACGACGCGGGCGACGGCACCACGATCACGGTCGAGCGCCTGGTGTTGTCGGCCGACCCGGTCGCCCCTTATCCCCCGGTGGCCGCCCCCATCGCCGAGCGGCTGGACCCGCACGCCGAGGTCTACTCCGCGCTGGTGCTGGCCGTCCGCGACTACGTGGCCAAGAACGGCTTCGAGTCGGTCATCCTGGGCCTGTCGGGGGGCATCGACTCGGCGCTGACGGCCACGATCGCCGCGGACGCCATCGGGCCCTCGCGGGTCCACGTGGTGCTCATGCCGTCCCGCTACTCCTCCGACCACTCGCTGGGCGACGCGGAGGAGCTGGTGCGCAGGCAGGGGGTGACGTCGCGGGTCGCGCCGATCGCCCAGATCGTCGACGCGTACGAGAAGGAGATCGACCTGTCCGGCCTGGCCGCCGAGAACCTCCAGGCCAGGGTGCGCGGCATGATCCTCATGGGCCTGTCCAACGAGCACGGCCACCTGGTGCTGACGACGGGCAACAAGAGCGAGCTCGCGACCGGCTACTCCACGCTGTACGGCGACTCCGCGGGCGGCTTCGCGCCGATCAAGGACGTGCCGAAGACGATGGTCTGGGAGTTGTCGAAGTGGCGCAACACCCACTCCGACCCCTCCTTCCTGCTGGAGGCCGAGCGGCCGATCCCGGAGAACTCGATCATCAAGGAGCCGAGCGCCGAGCTGCGGCCAGGGCAGCGCGACACCGACTCACTGCCGCCGTACGAGGTGCTGGACCGGCTGCTGGACGACTACGTGGAGAAGGACATGGGCTCTCAGGAGCTCATCGCGGCCGGCCACGATCCCGAGTTGGTGACGCGGGTGATCAGGCTGGTGGACGTGGCCGAGTACAAGCGCAGGCAGTATCCGCCGGGCCCCAAGATCACTCCCAAGAACTTCGGCCGGGACCGCCGCCTGCCGATCACCAACAGGTGGCGCGAGACCACGGGCTGAACCCCCACCCCGGCTCATGACGGCCAGGCCCAGGCCCGGGAGTTGTGCACCAGCGACGCCTGGTGGGCCAGCGCGGACGCGAGCTCCAGGGCTCCACCGCGCTGGATCCGCTCGGCCACCCCGGCACTTCGCATGCCCGCGCTGACCTGCCGCCGTGGCTCCGCGTGCCACAACACGGCCGTGGAGGTGCGCTCGCGCCAGATCCGCCACCCCGGGTAGGTGTCGCGCAGCACCTGGAGCTGGCGGGACTGCTGGGAGCGGAAGGCCCGATCCGGCGCCTCGGTGGCACCCGGAGAGCCTGCGCCGCCGCGGGCGATCGACGAGGAGAGATCTACGGCGCATTCCGGCTTGCTCATGGTGCGAACCTCCGCCATCCGTGGCCGCTGCTAAGGAAAGTTCCTCATGTATCTGGGCCCATGAGAGGTTGCCCGGACGTGGCACCCCAACTCTGGCCAAACGCGTAACCAACAAGTTACGCTTTCCGGGTGGACGAAGTGGCGGGAGCGATCGCCGACCCCGTGCGGCGGCGGATCCTGGTGATGCTGCGCGACGGGCGGCTGTCCGCCGGGCAGATCGCCGAGCAGTTCGCGATCAGCAGGCCGGCCGTGAGCCGTCACCTGCGCGTGCTCAGAGGGAGCGGCCTGGTGCGCGACGAACTGGTCGGGAGGCAGCGCCTCTACGCGCTCGACCCCGGCAGGTTCGGCGAACTGCTCGCCTGGCTCTCCCAGTTCGCCCGTCCCTCCGGGTGGGAGCACCGCTTCGACGCACTGGAGACGGAGGTGTACCGAACGCGCCGCGAGCGCCGCACCAGCACCAGCACCAACACCAGCACCAGCACCAGCACCAGCACCAGCACCAACGAGGAGAACACCGCATGAGCCCGATCCCCACCGGCCGGCTGTTCGGCACGGCCTCAGGAAACGGCACGGACATGGCCGGCGACGTCGGGCCCGGCTGGGAGTACTACCTCGACATGCTGGTGGCCTCCCGCGACGGCTCCCCCACGCCTGATTTCCACGACTACCACCCCGCCATGCAGGCGTACTACCGCGGCCTGTCGCCGGAGACGCCGAACGGCGCATAACCCCAGCGGACGGCGCACAGGTTGCCGGCGCCGCGCTGCCCGCGGCTTCTCCATGACCCGGTGGCGCCCCGGGGCACGCTCGCGACCAGGGGGACGGCGAGCTTCCCCGCGTTCACCCAGGGCCGGGGCGTGCAGGGTGAGAACTGTCGGGGGCAGCTGGCACAGTATCGCCGTGGCCCAACCCCTGAAAGAAATGATCAATTCCGCCTCCGTGCAGGTCCTGGCCGACGGGCTGACCGCGGTCTGGGCGCCGTTCCCCCGCGCCCGCTTCACCGAGCGCGCCCTGGCCGGGCTCGGCGGGCTGGAGCTCAAGGACCGCGTCAGGCATGTCTCGGCGGCGCTGCACGACGCGCTGCCGCTGCCCTATCCCCAGGCCGCCGAGATCGTGCGCGAGTGCGCGTCGCGGGTGCGGCTCGACATGTGGAGCGGCTGGCCGGCCACCGACCACACGGCCGCCGCGGGGCTCGATCATCTGGAGCCCGCGATGGCCACGCTGGCCACGCTCACGCCCTACGCGACGGGCGAGTTCGCCGTACGCCCCTTTCTAGAGCGCTACCGCGACGACGCTCTCAAGATCATGCACGCCTGGGCCGAGTCCCCCGACGAGCACCTGCGCCGCCTGGCCTCCGAGGGCTCCCGGCCCCGGCTGCCGTGGGCCGGGCGGGTGGCCTGGCTGATGACGCCGGGGCCGACGTTGCCCCTGCTCGACCGCCTGCGCGACGACCCGAGCGAATACGTGCGCCGCTCGGTCGCCAACCACGTCAACGACCTGGCCAAAGACCATCCCCGGGTGGCCCTGGAGCTGCTCGCCCGCTGGCGTTCCGACGGCGGCTCCCACGTGGAGAAGGTGCTGCGCCACGCGGCGCGCGGGCTGCTGCGCACGGGCCACCCCGAGGCGCTCGCGCTCATGGGCGTCACCCCGGGCAGCGGCGCGGTCGACGCGCTGGTCCTGGAGGCCGACACCGTGCCCATCGGCGGGAAGCTGTCCTTCACCGTCACGGTCACGGCCGGCGCGCCGGGGCCGATGCTGCTGAAATACGCGATCCGGCGGCCTGGCTCGCGCCGCGTGTTCCACCTGGGCCAGCGGGCGGCCGACGGGTCCGGCGCGGTGTTCACCGTTCGCAAAAGTCATTCTTTCCGCCCGGTCACCACCCGTGACGAGCCGCCGGGCGGGAGGGAGCTCGACGTGATCGTCAACGGCAGGGTGGCCGCGACGACCGCCTTCACCCTCGTCGATCCCGCGCCCGAGCCGGCCCCTGCCACCGGCCCGCCCCTCGAAGCTTTCAGGTAGATTGCCCCGGTCAGTACGGCCCGCGCAGCCGTCCGCGCACCGCACCGACCTGGAGGCGGACCCACCGTGACCCCCGACGTCGACCTGCTGGCCATCGAGATCGGTGTCATCTGGCGCCTCGACGACCGCGGCCGCCTGCCCGGGCCGGAAGACCTGGTGATGGGGGTGGCGGCCGACGGCATGACCGCGGCGGTGGGACACGACGTGCCCGGCGCGCTCGCCGCCCGGCTGCTCGACCTGGTCGCCCGCGGCGTCCCTTCCTCCCCAGGTCAGCCGCCGGAGGTGCTGGAGCAGTGCCGGGCGCTCCTCGGGAAGACGACGGTGTCCGGCGGGCCGTGCTACCTGATCCCGCCGCCACCGGTGCTCTTCGACGCTCCCGCAGCCGTGGTGCTCCGGTCGGACGACCCGGCGCACGCCGAGCGCGTACACCCCCTGCGACCCCAGAACTGGGCCTGCGATGAGTGGGACGACCTCCTCGACGGCCGCGACGGCGCGCCCTGGGCGATGGTCGTGGCGGACGGCCAGGTGGCCGCCGTCTGCCACGCCGCGCGCCGGACACCGGCCGGCGCCGAGGCTGGGGTGTGGACCGCACCCGCGTTCCGTGGTCGTGGCCTCGCCGCGGCGGCCACCGCCGCCTGGGCCGGTCTCCTGCCGGGCACCCGCCTGTTCTACAGCACGAGCGCGGACAACCACTCCTCGCAGCGGGTGGCGGCGCGGCTCGGGCTCCGTTCCATCGGCTGGTTGTGGAAGCTCACCCGCTGACACGTGAATCAACCTCGGCCATATCGCCTGACCTCGATTGCCCCAGAGCCGACTCGATCACCAGTGAGATGGAACGAGTAACTCGTCCGTCGAGTCTGCCGAGGTGACCGAGCACTTTCCCGGCACGGATGCGGGTCGTTTCACGCACGCTGGTACACCCTGGGCAGTCGTTCCCGGCGCAGCAGGTCCCGCCAATCAGCCGGCCAGTTGATCAGGGCGAAGACGATCATGATCACCAGGTTGGTGGGGGCGGCGACGCGTTCGTAGAGTTCGCTGCCGGCGATGATGTGCGTCGTGGTCGCGGCGGTGAGGACCAGGATCAGGGCCGTCGCGCCGATGAACTTGAATCGCCGGCGGGGAAGGACCAGCAACACGGCGCACACCCCCTCGATGGTCCCGACCACGAACCTGAACCAGGACGGGTAGCCCCACTCGACGAACTTCACCGAGTACGCCGGCCCGAAGAACGTGGGGCCGGGCCAGTATTTCGTGACGAAGCCCATGAAGAACGTGAATGCCACGAACCAGTAGAAGGCCGTGAGCAGTCGTCGTGGCCACACGCGGGTGGACATGATTGTTTCCTCCGAAGTAACTCGTCCGGAAAATGGATGCCGCCGGTTCAGGCCGGCTGGATGAGCCCGATGACATTGCCGTCCGTGTCGGTCACCGAAGCGATCAGCTTGCCCCCGCCGACGTCCTTGACCTCCTGCGACGTCTGCGCCCCGGCGTCGAGGAGCGCCCGCAGGCTCGCCTCGATGTCGTCGACGTGCCAGTAGGAGACGGGCCCGGACATCCCCTTCTGATGGCCCTGCGGGTCCAGGCCGATGTTCTGGCCGTTGGCGGAGAAACCGACGTAGTAGGGCTCATCCATGTACGGCTCGACGCCCAGCAGTACGCTGAAAACGGCCTTGGCGGCGGCGAGATCCTTGACCGGGTGAATGACGGTTTTGATGCCATGGTTCATGACGAACTCCCCTGGTGTGCCGGTCACATCGGCGAAGGCCGATGGGTCATAGATATGACACGACCCGATCAAGGAATGTGACCGATGGATGACCACGCGTTTCTGGCCGACCGATTCGAGGAGCATCGCCGTCACCTGCGAGCGGTGGCCTACCAACTGCTGGGGTCACAGAGCGAGGCCGATGACGCCGTTCAGGAGGCGTGGCTGCGGCTCAGCCGCTCCGACACCAGCGAGGTCGAGAACCTGGGGGGATGGCTGACCACGGTCGTCGCCCGCGTGTCGCTCAACATGCTGCGCTCGCGCACCACTCTGCGCGAGGACCCGTTGGAGGCGGTGGCTCCGGACTCCCCCGGCGACGGCGGGAGCGATCCGGAGCAGGCCGCGCTGGTGTCCGACTCGGTCGGCCTGGCGATGCTGGTGGTGCTGGACAAGCTCGCTCCCGCCGAGCGGTTGGCCTTCGTCCTGCACGACGTCTTCGCCGTGCCGTTCGAGGAGATCGCACCGATCGTGGATCGTTCCGCGGCCGCCGCCAGGAAGCTCGCCAGCAGGGCCCGGCGGCGGGTCCAGGGGGTGGACCCGCTGTCCGGTGCCGACCTGCTGCGACAGAGGGAGGTCGTCAGCGCCTTCCTCGCGGCCTCGCGGGCCGGCGACTTCGGCGCTTTGCTCGCTCTGCTCGACCCGGACGTGGTGCTGCACGCTGATCGTGCGGCCGTGCTGACGGGCGCCTCCGGGCGGCTCCGCGGCGCTTCGGCGGTGGCCGAGACTTTCCGCGGCCGTGCCCGGGGCGCGCGGCTGGCGCTGCTGGACGGGGCCACCGGAGCCCTTTGGTCAGCGGGCGGGCAGCCGCGCGTGGCGTTCGATTTCACGATCGCGGCGGGGCGGATCACCGAGATCAACCTGATCGCCGACCTCGACCACCTTCGCGAACTCCACCTGGAGGTCATCGAGAGCTGATGAGGGCGCCGTGCCGGAGTACGGGTTCGGCTCGTTGTCGGTGACCGCCGGGGTCGTCGCCCGCGCCCATCAGAGGCTGGTCTGGGAACGCACCCGTCACATACTCCGGCCGGCCTCCATGCCCTCTTGCGCGAACCGGCGGGCGACGGACCGCCCGATCCCCGGTCCTGCCCCGACCACCACCGCACCCGGCATCATCGGCTCCTTCGTGTTGTTGCCCTAGAACAATGGGACGGTAAGGCGTCATATCGATGTGAAGGTCAAGGGAACACATGCGGATCGGTGACCTGGCCCGGGAGACCGGGGTGAGCAGGCGGCTACTGCGTTACTACGAGGAACAGGGCCTGCTGCGGCCCGTGCGGCTGCCCAACGGCTACCGCGACTACGGCGACGCGGACGTCGCCGCCGTCCGCCACATCCGGGTGATGCTCGCCGCGGGGCTGCCGACGTCGGTGATCGCGCAGTTGCTCGACTGCGTGCATGACGACGGCGGGCGGATGGTGCCGTCCGGCTGCCAGGGCATGGCCGGCAGCCTGCGGAGGGAACGCCGGCGCATCGCCGAGACCATCGAACGGCTCCAGACGTCCCAGCGCGCGCTCGACTCCCTGCTGACCGCCGTCGCGGAACAGCGGTGACCGCGTGAACAGGTCCGGCCCCACCCCGGCCGCCGTCCGTGGATGATCGCGGATCAGAGCCCCTTGCCACGCCGGGCGTCCCCGGGTGATCGCGGGTCTGGGTCACGAGCCGCGCGTGTGGTTCCTGGCGATCGCCTCGTGGGCCGGGAACGATCGCGTTCGGCGAGCCACCACTCGCGTTCAGGAAACCGGCAACCTCAACCGGGCGGCAGGCGGGTCGCGATGCCGTCGAGGACGAGGTCGAGCCCGAGCAGGAACTGGGCCTCGAAGTCGCCGTTGTCCACCTGGGCGTGCCGGGCGAGCTCGCCGACGTGGTCGTCGAGGTGCCGGGTGACCTTGCCGCGGATCTCGGCGTCGGCTTCGGGCGTGCGTACGGTGTCCCACCAGGTGTTCTCCGACGCGACAAAGCCGTTGACGTACGAGCTGAGCGTGCCGACGGCGGCGACGAGCGTGGCGCCGCTCAGCCCGGCGTCGGCCAGCGCGGAGTAGAACACGCGGGAGCGAGCCAGCGCGTTCGGTCCGAGCAAAGGGCGCGTGGCGGTGAGCGCGGGCACCCAGGGGTGGCGGCGCATCACCTGCCTGCTCTGGGTGAGCTGGCGCACCAGCAGCTCTCGCCACGGGCCGGCCTCCGCGGGCTCGATCTCGCCGATCACCTCGTCGAGGGCCAGGTCGAGGACGTCCTCCTTGCTTCTGACGTACTCGTAGAGCGACATCGTCCCCGCCCGCAGGCGCGCGGCCAGCGCCCGCATCGAGAACCCGGCCACGCCCTCGGCGTCGAGCAGCGCGACGGCGGCCGTGACGATGCGCTCGCGCGTCAGGCGCGGCCGGCGCGGCCGGTCGTCGGCGCGGAACCAGATGGACTCCGGCACGCTCCCGCTTCCTTTCCGTGCACTGTACGGAAAACCGTACGGCTAGCTTAGGGCGCCCAGAGCAGAGGAGGAGATTCCATGGCAGAGCAGCGGTGGCGGCACGACTACGCGATGCTGGCGTTGCGGGTCGACCAGGTGCTGGGCGGCGGCATGCTCATCTACTCGGGTCCGGCGGAGTGGAGGGCGACGGCGGAGTCGGAGCCGCCCGCAGCCCCGGGCGGGCTGGCCGGGGAGGCGGATCGGCTGCTGGAGTCCGCCCCGTCGGCCTATCTGGCCGCGCAGGTGCGCGCGCTGCGGGCCGTCGCCCGCCGGCTGGACGGGGAGCGGCTGCCCCTGGCCGAGTACGCGCGCGAGTGCCTGGGCCTGGAGCCGCGGCGGCTGCCCGAGGAGGTGTTCGAGCAGGCGCACGCGGAGCTGGACGCGGCGCTCCCGAGGACCGGCGGCTCGCTGGCCGACCGGATGCGGGCGTGGCAGGCGGCCCACACGCTGGAGCCGATCGAGCGGCTGCCGGAGCTGGCGGCCGGCGCGGTGGCCGAGACGCGGGCACGGACGAGCGCGATCATCCCGCTGCCGGAGGAGAGTGTGGAGGTCCGGCTTGTGGAGGGGGTGGCGTTCCACGCGGCCGGCGCGTACGAGGGCGGCCTGAAGTCCACGATCCACGTCAACAAGGCGATCCCGTTCAACCTGGCCGATCTGCTGTACGTCATCGCGCACGAGGGCCATCCCGGGCACATCGCCGAGTCGCTGCTCAAGGAGCACCAGGACGACCAGGACGTACGGTTCATGTTGTCGCCGTCGTTCGTGCTCAGCGAGGGCCTCGGCCTGCTCGCCGAGGAGCTGGTCTTCCCCGGCGGCGAGGCGCGGGCCTGGCTGGACGAGCACGTCTTTCCCGAGGCCGGCATCCGGCCCGACGGGAGCGACCTGGCCGCGATCCACCACGCGAAGAACGTGTTGTGGGGCGTCTGGGGCAACGCCGTGTTCATGGCGGAGGAGGGGCGGAGCGAGGCGGAGGTGGCCGCGTACCTGGGCCGGTGGGCGTTGTACAGCGAGAGCGAGGTGGCGCGGGCCATGGGGTTGATCAAGCCGACGCCGACAAGCCCGTACCTGTTGGGATATTTCCATGGATGGGAGCTTCTGCGGCCCTGGGCGACCACCCCCGACCGGGTCCGCCGCCTGCTCACCGAGCAGCTACTTCCCGCCGACGTCATCCCCTGACGCGCGCCGCGCGATCAGCGCCTCGACGCCGTCGAGCAGCAGTTCGAGGCCGAAGTGGAAGTCGCCGTCGTCGACCCACCCTTCGGCGCCGCGCAGCGCGCCCGCGCGCACGGCGGCCGACAGCGCCGGGTAGGTCTCGGCGTCGAGCAGCCCGGCGAGGGCCTCGCCGTAGTCGTCGGCTCCCCCGACGCCCGGGTCGACGACGTGCGGCTCTCCGGACGTGGCCACGAGCGCCGCGTCGGTCAGCGCGTAGCCCGCCAGGGCACTTGCCACGTTGATCTTCTCCCCGCCGTCCAGCCCCATGCCATCGAGCGCGGCGAGCAGGCGGTCGAGCCAGAGCAGCCGCCGGGGGCCCAGCGGCGGGGTGAGCTGCGCGATCGGCAACAACCACGGGTGCTCAAGGAGGGTGTCGCGCTGGGCGCGGGTCCAGAGCTCGAGATAGTCGCGCCAGGGCCGGCCCGCGGGGTCGGGCGGCATCGGCACGACGAAGTCGGCCATCGCGGTGAGGAGCTCTTCCTTGCTCCCGACATAGCGGTAGAGCGCCGTCGCCGCCACCCCCACCCGCGAGGCCACGCTCGCCATCGAGACCCCGGCCAGGCCCTCGGCATCGGCGATCTCGATGGCGGCCGAGGCGATCATGGTCAGGTCGAGCCGCGGTCTCGGCCCTCGGCGCGAGACCGGCTCGCGCCCCCACAACCGCTCCACCACGGGCGGCAACGACCGCTCCTGCGACATTCGGCTTCCTCCTTGACTCACTCCTAGGATTCTGCATTACCTTTAAACTATGAACGTCATACACAGTACGTCATTCACAGAAGCTGTGCACGCCAGAGGACTGACCAAGTCCTTCGGCGGCAGGCCGGTGCTCTCGGGGATCGACCTGACCGTGCCCACCGGCTCCCTGCTGGCCCTGCTCGGGCCGAACGGCTCCGGCAAGACCACCACCGTGCGCATCCTGACCACCCTGCTCGCGCCGGACGGCGGCACCGTCACCGTGGGCGGCCACGACGTCACCCGCGAGGGCGTCGCGGTGCGCCGCGTGATCGGGCTGACCGCTCAGCAGGCCACGGTCGACGGGCTGCTGAGCGGCCGGGAGAACCTTGAGCTGTTCGCCGGTCTCTACCATCTCGGCGGGAGGCAGGCCCGGCGGCGAGCGAGCGAGCTGCTCGAACGCTTCGACCTGACCGCCGCGGCCAACCGTCAGGTCTCCACCTATTCCGGCGGGATGCGCCGCCGCCTCGACCTCGCCGCCAGCATGATCTCCAACCCCAGGATCCTCTTCCTTGACGAGCCCACCACCGGGCTCGACCCGCGCAGCCGGGCCGAACTGTGGTCGGTGATCCGCGAGCTGCTCGCCTCCGGCACCACCATCCTGCTGACCACCCAGTACCTCGACGAGGCCGACCACCTCGCCGACCGCGTCGTGGTGATCAACGGCGGGCGGGTCGTGGCCGACGACTCCCCCGCCGCACTCAAACGCCAGGTCGGCGCGGAACGCCTGGTGATGCGCCTGTCGCGGGCCGACGACGTCCCCCGTGCCGGGGCCGCGCTCGCCGACGCCCACCTCGGCCCGGACGCCCGCGAGGTCACCGTGGCCGTCCAGGACCCCCGGCACCTGCGCCAGACGCTGGACCTGCTCGACCGGGCCGGGATCGACGTCGAGCACGTGGCCTTGCGCGCCCCCACCCTGGACGACGTGTTCTTCGAGCTCACGGCGGCCGCGGCATGAGCGCCCTCGTCACCTCGGCCGGCGACCTTCGCCGCCTCGTTGTCCGCGACCTGCGCCGCGAACTGCGCGTCCTCGACGGCCTCATCGTGAACACGGCGCTGCCCGTGATCATCATGCTGCTCTTCGTGTACGTGTTCGGCGGCGCGATCACCACCGGCTCCAGCGGCCTGTCCTACATCGATTTCGTCGTCCCCGCCGTGCTGCTCATGTCAGGCGGGTACGGAGCCGCCCTGTCGGCCGTGAACATCTCCGAAGACCTGACCGGAGGCATGATCGATCGTTTCCGCACCCTGCCCATCAGCGGCTGGGTGGTGCCCGCGGGACACGTCGTCGCCTCGGTGGTGCGCAACGTGGCATCGTCCGCCATCGCCCTGCTCGCCGCGATCGTCCTCGGGTTCCGCCCCGAGGCCACCCTCACCGGCTGGGCTCTGGTGCTGGCGCTGGTCGCGGGATACGTCCTCGCGATGTCCGCCCTCGCGGTCGTGTGGGGGCTGCTGGTCAAGTCGACCCAGGCGGCGGGCGCGTTCAGCTTCGCGGTGCTCTTCCTGCCGTACGTCTCGGACGGGATCGTCCCCGCGGAGACGATGCCGGGCGTGCTGCGCGACTTCGCCTACAACCAGCCGGCCACACCGATCATCGAGACGCTGCGGGCACTGCTCCTCGACCGGCCCGTGGGCTCGTCGGGGGCGGTGGCGGCGGCGTGGCTGATCGGCGTGGTGGTGATCAGCGTCCCGGTCGCGGCCCTGCTCTTCCGCCGCAGGACCGCCGCCTGACGGCCCCGCCGATCAGGGTCGGGGCGTTATCCCGGCCAGGACCACGTCGACCACGCGTACGGCAAGGTCGGGAGCGAGCTCGCCGCCGGGCCCCCACTTGGTGTGCCAGAGCATCGTTCCCGAGAGCAACGCCATGCCCATGTCGACGTCCAGGTCGGGATTGAGCTCGCCGGAGGCGATGCCGCGCTCGATCACCGCGCGCATCGCCTCCCTGCGGGGTGTGATGGCCCGCTTGACGAACCGCTCCATCAGCTGCGGGTAACGATCGGCCTCGCTCATCGCGATGTTCATCACGCAGCGGCTGCGGGGCTGACCCGCCTCCCTGCGCATGGCGTCGAGCAGGCTGATCAGGTCGTCGCGCACTGATGTGCCGCCGAGCTCTGGCAGCGGCGCCTTGAGCGTGGCGAGGGCGTCGACGACCAGATCTTCCTTGTTGGACCAGCGCCGGTAGATCGTGGTCTTGCCGACGCCTGCCCTCGTCGCGATCGCCTCGATGGACAGCTCGGACACGCCCATGCCTTCGCCGAGCAGGTCGAGGGTCGCCTCGATGATCGCCTTCTCGGCCTTCTCGCTGCGCGGACGGCCCGCGGGGCGGGCAACCGCTGGTTCCTGGATCGTCATCGCGGCCTCACACTGTAGCGGGTTCCCTCTGTTCCGTCTGCCGCACCGGGCGCGGCTTGCCGGGCATCCACCTCGCCACGACCACGATGCCGAGCAAGCCGACCACCGCCGACACCATGGCCGTGACGTGCATGCCGTCGACGAACGCGGCGAACGCCGGCTTGATCAGCGCCTGCCCCTGCTCTCCCAGAGCCTCGGCGACGCCCATCGTTCCCATGATCGACTCCCCGGCGGCGTGCTGGGCGTCGGCGGGCAGGCCCGCCAGCACCGGCGCCATCTCGCCCCGGTAGCTGGAGGACAACACCGAGCCGAGCACCGCCACGCCGAGCGCGCCGGCCAGTTGGCGGACGGTGTTGCTCATCGCGGATCCGACACCGGCCTTCTCCCTGGGCAGCGATTCCATGATGGCGGTGGTCGCGGGCGGCATGATGTTGGCCATCGCCGCACCCTGCACGAAGAAGACGATCTCGATCAGCAGGATCGGCGTGTTCTGGTCCATCAGAGCGTAGCTGCTCAGCGCCAGGGTCACCACGATCATGCTCACCGTGGCCGACAGCTTGGCGCCGAACCGCTCGTTCACCCGCTGGCTGAGCGGTGCGAAGATGAGCTGCGCCGCGGCGAACGGGATCATCAGCGCCCCCGCCTGCACCGGCGTGAACCCCAGCACGATCTGCAGGTAGAAGGTCAGGAAGAACATCCCGCCCATCATCGCGAAGAAGACGATGCCCATCATGCCGATGGCCGAGCTGAAGCGGACGTTGGCGAAGTTCCGGACGTCGAAGACCGGGTGGTCGATGCGCCGCTCCCACCACACGAACACGCCGAGCACCGCCAGGCCGAACAGCGTCGGCACCAGCACTTCGGCGCTGGCCACGGTGGCGAGTTCGCCGCCGCGGATGATGCCGTACACGATGGCCACCAGACCGATGATCGACAGCGCCACGCCCAGCGGGTCGAGCCTGGACGGCTTCGGGTCACGCGACTCGGGCACGACCATGGAGATCAGGACCAGGCTGACCAGCACGATCGGCACGTTGACCAGGAACACCGAGCCCCACCAGAAGTGCTCGATCAGCAGGCCGCCCGTGATCGGGCCGATCGCCACCGCGAGGCCGACGCCGCCGGCCCACACGCCGATGGCCTTGCCACGCTCACCGGGCGGGAACACGTTGGAGATGATCGCCAGCGTGGCCGGCATGATGGCCGCGCCGCCGATGCCCATCGCCGCCCTCGCCAGGATCAGCTGCGTCGGATCCTGGGCATAGGCGCTGGCCAGCGAGGACAGCCCGAACAACACCATGCCGATGAACAACATGCGCTTTCGCCCTGTTCGGTCGCCGATCACGCCGAACGTGAACAACAACCCGGCGAACACCAGCGTGTAGGAGTTGATCGCCCATTCGAGCTCGCTCTGCGTCGCTCCCAAGCCCACCGTCTCGTCGGCGATGGTCTTCATCGCGACGTTGAGGATCGTGTTGTCCAGCACGACGGCCAGCAGGCTGAACACCAGCACGCCGAGAATCGCCCATCGGCGTGGATGTCCCGTTCTGGGGTCCATGACAAGGTCCTTAATTTCGATACGTCTGAGTTTCGCAACGACACCGTAGCGCAATACATTCCGATACGCAACGGTCCCGTTTCGTTAATCCATGCGAACTCCGCGACCGAACGGGATCACAGCCCTCACCCCGCCACATCGGACGGGTTGGTCTGGGACGGTGAGGCGTGCGCCAGGTCGGTGTTGCCGACCGTGTTCGTGCCCGAGTCGGCGCTCACGGCTTCAGGTGCGGGCGGGCTTGATGACTCCGTACCACCGCTGCAAGGCCGCCCGGAGCATTTCGATCTCCATGGGATCGGGCCGGGGTGATGCAGATGCCCAGGCCACATAGCAGTCCGGTCGAAGGAGCAGGGCGGTGGGCGCGGGGGTCAGGGAGCGCGCCGTGACGATATCGACCTGGTCGTGCGCCAGGGCGAGTGTCTCCGCCAGCGATGATTCTTCGGTCAGGTCGAGCAGCAGAGGGCGTGCGGTTCTGGTCAGCTCGGCCAGCCGTACCGGCCCGGTCGCGGTGTGCAGATCCAGGTCCGGGACGAACCGGCCGGTCAGCGGGTGCGCCTCGGGCACGCCCATGTCGTAGCGGACGTCGGCGCCTGCGGTGAGCTCGGCCAGGCGCCGCACAGCGCTCGGGTCGCGGAGCAGTTCGGTGAACACCTCGCGCAGTCCGGTGACATCGCCGCCGGGGGCGATCAGGGCCGCCTGTGCCTGCGCGTTCAGCACCATGCGCTGGGCGGCCGATCGCCGCTCTGTCTCGTAACTGTTCAGCAGTCCGGACGGGGCGCTTCCCCGGATCTCGGCGGCGAGTTTCCAGCCGAGGTTGACCGCGTCCTGCAGGCCGAGGTTGAGCCCCGGACCGCCTCCCGTGGCGGCGTACACGTGGGCGGCGTCACCGATCAGGAACACCCGGCCGTCGGCGAACCGTTCGGCGATCCGGGTGTTACCGCCGGTCAGCCGGCGCAGCGCGTGCGGTCCTTGGCCGTCGGGCGGCCCGAGTGGCACGTCGACGCCGAGCACGTGGCGGATACTCGTCCCCAGCTCCTCCAGGCTCATCGGGGCGTCGGTCGTGGGCTGGTCCCACTCGGTGGTGCTGACCAGCGGTGGATGGCCGGGCATCGGCGCGTAGGAAAACCCTCCGTGCTCGGTGCGGTGGGGCATGAACGGCATAACGGCGCCGTAACCGGGCAGGTTCAGCGCGCCGGTCGCAGGATCGACCCAGTCCGCCGGGACCGTCGCATGCGCTGAGCGAACGGTCATCCGGTCGTAGGTGATTCCGGGGAATCCGATGCCGGAGAGCTTGCGCGTGGCGCTGTGGGCTCCGTCGGCACCGATCAGGTACCGGGCCTGTAGGTGGTACTCCCCCTCCGGGCTCGTGATGTCGACGGTGACGGCGTCGTCGTCCTGTGCCAGGCCGACGACCTCGTGTCCCCGCCGGATTTCCACGCCCAGTTCGATCGCTCGCTCCTGCAGAACCTGCACGACACGTCGCTGCGGCACCGGCAGAGCGTGGACGGGGCTGTCCTCCAGCAGGCTCAGGTCCAGGCCCATCGCGCCGAACATGAAGTACGCGGAGTTCGGCTGCGGCGGTTCCGGGCTGCCGGTGAGACGTTCGTGCAACCCGCGGTGGTCGAGCATCCTCACGACCTGGCCGAGCAGTCCGTTCGCTTTCGGTTCCCGGCTGGGCTCAGGTAGCCGCTCCAGCACGAGCGGCCGGACCCCTGCCAGGCTCAGTTCGCAGGCCAGCATCAGCCCGTTGGGGCCGCCGCCGGCGATGACAACATCTGTGATCATGTGTACTCCCTTGTTCGTCCGCAAAGGGGCAGGACGGATGAGGCGCTGAAGGGCCCGGCCGGCGGGCGGCGGCTGGGCGAGGCTCGTCGCGAGGTGCGGGCATGGCGACGTGGTCAGCCGCGGTAACACTCAGCGAGGGCGATGAAGGCGGCCTTGGGCTCCCAGGACATGTCGGGGTAGGTGTCCCCGCGGCGATCCTCGAGGACTTTGACGATGCCAGGACTGGCCAGGTCGAGATCGTCGCGGCAATCGCCATCGGGGCGGTGCGGGAAGTTGTCGAGCGCGAAGAGGAAGACGAAGGTGGCGTCGACACCGGCGGTGTCGTAGATCTCCAGCAGCTCCCGCAGGTAGGCGGCCTGGCCGGTCTCGTCGCGGACGTACTCGCCGTCCAGCCGGAGCGGCGTGCCGGTGTCCTCGCCGAACTCGACGACCTCCAGGACGCGGCCGCCCCTGTCGCCCGCGCCGCGGTAGGCCGCGGTGCCGAACTCGGTGATCGCGACCGGCTTCCCCTGCCCGACGAGGGTGCGCACGACCTCGGCGAATGCGCCGGCGACCTCGGCCGACCGGTAGAGATCCACGCCCACGATGTCGAAGGGCGCCCAGTCGACACGCTCGAGCGGTATGGAGGCGTAGGTGATCCGGCCGCCGAATCGCTCGCGAATACCTGCCACGGCGTCGCCGAGGAAGGCGTTGACCCGCGCGCTGAGCTCGCCGACCCGCTCGGCCAGCCGATCCCGCTGGTTCAGCAGCAGTTCGAGCCTGTCCTCCTGGGTGTCGCCCGGCAGGAATCCCTTGTTCATCAGGCTCAGCTCGGCGCCGGCGACGAACACGACCTCGGCGCCCCGCTGCCGGATCCGCTCCGCCCGCTCGGCGCAGTCGGCGAACAGCGACAGCGTCTCCTCGGCGGTCAGCTCCAGAGGGTAGGGCGAGAACCAGACCTCCAGGCCGAGGTCGGAGGCGTAGGTCGCGGCCAGCTCCAGCCGCCCGGGATCGCCGCCGATGACGCGGACCGCGGTGCAGTGCAGGTCGTCCCTGATGATCTTCAGCTCGCGCCTGACCACGTCCGGGTCGAAGCGCTCGCGGGAGGACCCTCCATTGCGGATGAAGCCGGTGTCGTAGGTGATGCCCTTGGCCCTCATGGCACGGGTCCTTCCTGTGGGATGAGGACGCCCAGGCTAGAAAGAAACTTGCGTACACGCAAGTTTGCGTACACGCATTCAAACTGGGATGCTGGGACGGTGACGACGAGACGGACGGGGTTGCGCGAGCAGAAGAAGCAGGCCACCCGAGAGGCCCTGCGCGCGGCGGCCCTGCGGCTGGCTCTTGAGCGTGGACCGGACAACGTGCGCGTCGACGACATCGCCGAGGCCGCCGGCGTCTCACCGAGGACGTACAACAACTACTTCTCCAGCCGCGAACAGGCGATCGTCGCCGCCGTCGCCGGCGAACGGGAAGCGCGGGTCGCGGCGGCCGTGGCCGACCGGCCCGCCGGCGACGGCCTCGCCGACGCCGTCATCGAGGCGATCGTGGACCAGTACACCGACCCGGGCGAACCCGGCCGGGACGCGCTGCTGCTGATCACCACCCGCCCCGCACTGCGCGACGCGTTCGTCGAAACCACCACCGCGATCGAACACCCTCTTACCGGCGCGATCGCCGAACGTCTCGGCGATGGCGACCCTCACACCGCACGGGTGCTCGCGGCGAGCGTGGCCGCCGCAGTTCGCGTGGCGCTCGAGCAGTGGCTGCAGACGGCTGCTTCGTCCTTCACGACCAGCGGGCTCGTCGTGCCGTCCGGCTCGCTACCGGACCTCCTTCGCACCACGCTCGCGCCCCTCACACCCGCACTCGACGCCGCCGAGCAACGAGCACTCCGCCACCGGCACCAGTGACCTCCCGCCGCAGGAAACGGCGCCCCGGCATCTGCCGCCGGGGCGTCGCCGGCGCGTAGGAACCCGCCGAACACCACCGGTCAGACCGCGCCCGCTCTCGTGCGACCACGCCGCCTGATGGGTGACAGAGAGCATGGATCATCTGTCACATCGGCCTTCGCCGGACCGCGTCCGCCCAGCTCAGCACCCGGGCAGCCGAAACTTGGCTCACCCACGCGGCCACCACGTGGACCCTCGACGATCTGCTCAAGTGAGTGCGGCGGGTCCTTCCTGACGTAACGGAGCGTCCTCCAGCAGAATTGGAGGCTCCCCCATCGGCGCAAGGGAGGCGTCGTTCTCCAGTGCCCGGACGACCTCCTGTCCTTGCACGCCGGACGTGCCCTCCACCGGCACCACGGCCACCTGCTCCAGCGGCGCCGTGGCGACCGTCTCCACCGGTGCCGTGGAACCGCCCTCCGGCTCCGGCGTAGCGGGCCGGCTCGGCGCGGTGGATGCCATCGGGCGGCGGCGCCAGAACGGGAGGGCGATCACCACCGTGGCCACCCCCACCAGGCCGGCCACGGCGAACGCCCAAGCCGGACCCGTCCCGTCGATGACGGCACCCGCGATCGGCGCCGAGACGGCACCACCCACCAGCAGCGCGGTGCCGTGGAAGCCCATCGCCTCCCCCCTCGCCCCTGCGGGCACCCAGCGGCTGAGCACGTCGACGGTGGACGACAGGGACGGCGCGCAGAGCATGCCCGAGGGCAGCAACGCCAGGACCAGCCAGTGCCAGCCGCCGCCCACCCACGCCACGGGAACCGTCAGCAGGCCCATGGCGCCGATGAGGACCAGCGGCGAGAACCCGCGGGACAGGCCACCGTACAGGAAACCGCCGATCAGGGAGTAAACCGCCCAGACGGCCACGGCGAGCCCGACCCACGCTGTCTGGCCTGCGTGCTCCATGGTGGCGACCAGAGCGAGCTCGGCCGCCACGAGCACGAACGTGGCCGCCGCGACCGTGCCGAGCAGCGCCACGAACGCCGGCGTGACCCACTGCCTCCTGGGCACCTTGACCGTCTGCTCCGCCATCTCGTCGGCCGAGCGGGTGGGCGGGTTGAGCACGATCAGCCCCACACCCGCCGACGTCACCCCGAGCCCGATGACGGCCATCGTCGGGCCGCTGCCGAGCGTCGTGACGCCGGCCACCGCGAGCGCGGGACCGGTCATGTAGGACAACTCGACCAGCATCGAGTCGAGCGCGAAGCCGCTGCGCCGCTGGGGCTCGGGCACCATGGCGGCCAGGCACTGCCGTGTCACGCTGAAGACCGGCAGCCCCAGCAGCCCCGCCACCGCCGCCGCCGCGGCGAGGACGGGGAACGGCAGCGCCCACGCGCACGCCCAGAACACCGCCTGCGCCACGGTCGTGACGACGACCACGGGACGCAGCCCGTGCCTGTCGACGAACCTGCCCGCCAGGGGCGAGCCGATCGCCATGCCGATCGTGCTGGCCATGGTGACCAGCCCGGCCTTGGCGAAGCCCAGGTCGAGCGTGGTGGCGACGTGCAGGGTCAGCGCCATGCCGACCGCCGTGGACGGGATGCGCGCCAGCAGCCCCACCAGCAGCAACGTGGGGAGACCCGGAATCCTGAACAGGCGCCGGTAGGGGTCAAGAGCCATGGTGTTCGTTACCTCCGCGCTGATTCTGGCAAGAGGCACCGACAGTTCCGCCACTCGTTTTCCGCGCGTGCCATCATCGGAGGAGTCCGGGGACGCCACTGGGGCGCCTCGAGACCTTCCTGGAGTGATGCCACATGTCCTCTTCGACCACGCTGTACGGCGGCGCCGCCGGACGCCGCGTCACCGTCCGCGACCTCGTCGCCGCCAAGGAGCGCGGAGAGCGGTGGCCCATGGTCACCGCCTACGACGCGATGACGGCGCGGGTGTTCGACGCGGCGGGCATCCCCGTCCTGCTGGTGGGCGACTCGGCGGCCATGGTCGTGTACGGCCACGACTCCACGCTCCCCGTCACGGTCGACGACCTGCTGCCGCTCACGGCGGCCGTCGTACGCGGCTCGTCGCGCGCGCTGGTGGTCGCCGACCTGCCGTTCGGGTCGTACCAGTCCTCTCCGCGGCAGGCGCTGGAGACGGCGGCGCGCTTCATGAAGGAGGCGGGCGCGCACGCGGTCAAGCTGGAGGGCGGCCGCCGGGCCGTTCCCCAGGTCGAGGCGCTGGTCTCGGCGGGCATCCCGGTCATGGCGCACCTGGGCCTGACCCCGCAGTCGGTCAACGTCATGGGCGGTTACCGCGTCCAGGGCCGCGGGCAGGCCGGGGACGAGCTCATGTCGGACGCCAAGGACCTGGAAGGGGCCGGAGCGTTCTCGGTGGTGCTGGAGTGCGTGCCGGCCGATCTGGCGCAGCGGGTGACGACGTCGCTGGCGATCCCGACGATCGGCATCGGAGCGGGCCCGTCGACGGACGCGCAGGTGCTGGTGTGGCAGGACCTCATGGGGCTGACGCCGCGGCCGGCCAAGTTCGTCAAGCAGTACTCGGATCTGGCCGCCGAGATGGACCGCGCCGTCCGCGCCTTCGCCGCCGACGTCACCTCCGGCGCCTTCCCCGCGCCCGAGCACACCTACCGCTGAGCGCGGCGCGCCGGCCACAACGAACGGGCTCGACCGACCACGCGGCTCACGGGCAGTCAGGCGGCCAGGGTGGCGGGATCGGTGTTGGAGCCGCAGACGACGACCGCCACCCGCTCCCCCGGGCTCGGTGTGTAGACGCCTGACAGGAGCGCCGCGTACGCGGCCGCGCCGGCGGGCTCCGCCGCGATCCGGTGCCGCTGCCAGAGGGTGCGACGGGCGGCCACGATCGCCTCGTCGGTCACGAGCGCGCTCTCCACCCTGGGCCCGGAGAGGATCTCGAAGGCCAGGCCGCCGATCTTGCTGGCGCCCAGCGCGTCGGCCCCCACGCCGCTCACCTCGACGGGCACCGGCCGGCCCGCCTGCAGCGCCGCCCGCAGGGTCGGGATCCGCTCGGGTTCCACGGCGACGATCCGCGGTCCCGCCCCGGAAACGCCCGCCGTGCTCGCGGTGCCCAGCGTGACGCCGGCGGCGAAGCCGCCGCCGCCGACGGCCACCACCACCGTGTCCACGCCACCGGTCTGTTCCACGATCTCCAGCCCGGTGGTGCCCTGCCCGGCGATCACCTCGGACTGGTCGTAGGCGTGCACCGCCAGCGCGCCGGTCTCGGCGGCGCGTTTGGCGGCGGCCTCGGCGGCTTCGGCATAGATGGCGCCGGTCTGCGTGATGTGCGCGCCCAGCGCCTCGAGCCCCGCCACCTTCACCGGGCTGGTCACCTCGGGGACGAAGATCTCGGCCCGCACACCCAGCTCTCGCGCCGCGTACGCCACCGCCAGCCCGTGGTTGCCGCCGCTGGCCGCGATCACGCCGCCCGCGGGCAGCTCGCCCGCTGACAGGATGCGGTTGAACGCCCCGCGCACCTTGAAGGACCCCGAGTGCTGGAGCAGTTCGAGCTTGAAGAACAGCCCGGGCGAGATCTCGAGCACCGGGGTGCGGAGCGCGAGGCCGTCGATCCTCCTGGCGGCGGCCAGCACGTGCTCGTGGGCGACGGTGGTCACGTTGTCCCCTTGTTCGTCGTTGCGGATCTGATCGCAGAACCCGACCCTATGCCAGCGCCTGGGCGATGTCGGACCACAGGTCCTCGGGGTGCTCGATGCCCACCGCGATGCGCACCGTGCCCTCGCCGATGCCGCTGCGCGCCAGTTCCTCGGGGCTGAGCGACCGGTGTGAGGTGGTGGCGGGGTGCAGGATGAGCGTCTCGACGCCGCCCAGCGAGGGGGCGAGCAGCGCCAGGCGTACGGAGCTCATGAACTTCTCCCCGGCCGCCCGCCCGCCGGCCAGGTCGAACGCGAACACCCCGCCGAACCCCGGCAGCAGCTTGCCCGCCAGCTCGTACGAAGGGTGCGAGTCGAGCCCCGGCCAGTGCACCGCCGTCACGGCGGGGTGCTCGGCGAGCCGGACCGCCAGGTGGTGGGCGTTGGAGCAGTGGCGGTCCATGCGCAGCCCCAGCGTCTGGAGCCCGCGCAGCGTCAGCCAGGCCGCGAACGGGTCGGCCGAGGCCCCGAGCTCGACGGAGAAGTGCCACACCTTCTCGTAGAGTGCGGCGTCGGCGAAGACGGCGAGCCCGCCGACCACGTCGGTGTGCCCGGACAGATATTTGGTCGTGGAGTGCACCACGACGTCCGCCCCGTGCTCGATCGGCCGGCAGAGCATGGCCGTGGCGAAGGTGTTGTCGACCACGGACAGGATGCCCAGCTCGCGCGCGGCCGAGCACATTCCGGGCAGGTCGGCCACGAGGGTCATCGGGTTGCTGATGGTCTCCAGGTAGACGAGCCTGGTCTCGGGCCGCACGGCGGCGCGCAGGGCCTCGGGGTCGTTCTCCGGCACGTACGTGACCGCGATCCCGAACCTGCCCGTCAGCTCGTTGAGCATGGCGGCGGTCCCCCCGTAGAGAGATCGCTGGGCCACCATGTGGTCGCCGGGCTTGAGCAAGGCGAGCAGGATGGTGTTGATCGCGCCCATGCCTGATCCGGTGGCGACGGCTCCGGCGCCGCCTTCGAGCCCGGAGACGGCCAGTTCGAGGGAGCGGACGGTGGGATTGGTGTAGCGCCCGTAGACGAACGCGCCGTCGGGGCGGCCCATCGACGTGGCCATCACGGCGGGGTCGTCGAACACGAACCCCGAGGTCTGATAGATGGGAACGCTGATCGGACGGCTGCCCTCGACGGCCGGCTGCGGCGGGTGCACGGCCCGCGTTTCAGGTCGGAATTCGCTCATAGGCTAAGGATCGCCCATAAAAGGGACTCCACGGCAGAGCCCATGCGCCGGAATCGCTCCGGAGAGGCCGGCCATGATGACCCCGTCGACCTGCCGGGCCGCTGTACCCGCTGCTCGCCGTCAAGCCGAGGGCGCGACCGCGTGCAGCCCGAGGACGAGCTTTCGCGGGCGGTGAACAACTTGGCCGCGGCCTGGGGCGTCTTAAAAAATTCGGACAAATCGGTCTCCCGTCGGACCCTGGTCATCTGACAGGGTGGGGTAATGAAAACGACCTTCGTACTCGTGCACAGCCCCGCGGTCGGGCCCTCGACCTGGGCTCCCGTGGCCGAGTCGCTGGAGCGCCGCGGGCACGCGGCGGTGGTGCCCGACCTGACCGGCGTGACCGCGGGAGAGACGCCCTACTGGCCGCGGGTGGTGGAGAAGGTGCGCGCGGCCACCACTCCCGGCACCAGCGTGGTGCTGGCCGGGCACAGCAACGCCGGGCTCTACCTGCCATTGATCAAGGAAGGGCTCGACGGACGGGTGGTGGCCTGCGTGTTCGCCGACGCGCACCTCCCGCCGCGCGAAGGGCCGGTCAAGGTCGCCGACGACGGGTTCCTGCCGTTCCTGCGCGACCTCGCGGGCCCCGACGGGATGCTTCCGCGCTGGACCGACTGGTGGGACGAAGAGGACGTGGTGGCCCTGCTGCCCGATCCGGCGGTACGCGTGCGGATCGCGGCGGAGCAACCACGGCTGCCGCTCGACTACTACACCCAGTCCCTGCCCGTGCCCGCGGGGTGGGACGACGTCAGGTGCTCGCTGTTGTGGTACGGCCCGCCGTACGACACGATCGCCGAAGAGGCCGCGCGGCGCGGCTGGCCCGTGACCCGCCTGCCCGGCCGGCACCTGCACCAGGTGATCGACCCGGAGGGCGTCACCGACGCGCTGCTCAAGCTCTCCGGAAAGTCGTGAATTCTTCACTGCCGTCCGCGATCGGGTCCGGCGATAGTCGGATCCATGACGACGATCGACGTGAGCGGGCTCAGCAAGAGCCATCAGGGTTTCCCCGCGGTGAAGGACGTCTCGTTCGAGGTGGCCGAGGGCGCGATCTTCGCGCTGCTCGGCAGGAACGGCGCGGGCAAGACCACGACGGTCGAGGTGCTCGCGGGTTTCCAGCGCGCCGACAGCGGCACGGTGCGCGTGCTCGGCCTCGACCCCTGGGCCGACAGGGCCGCCGCGCGCCGGCGCGTCGGGATCATGTTGCAGGAGGCCGGGTTCTTCCCTGACCTGACGGTCGCCCAGACCGTCGACGTCTGGCGCGACTTCACCGCCGTGCCCCGCCCGCGCGACGAGGCGCTGGAGCTGGCCGGGCTGGCGGGCAGGTCCGGTACGAAGGTGCGCCAGCTCTCCGGCGGCGAGAAGCGCCGGCTGGACCTCGCGCTCGCCCTGCTGGGCCGCCCCGACGTGCTGTTCCTCGACGAGCCGACGGCCGGCATGGACCCCGAGGCACGGGCGCGCACCTGGGAGGTCGTCCGCGACCTCGCCGGGCAGGGCACCACGGTCCTGCTGACCACCCACTACCTTGAGGAGGCGCAGCGCCTGGCCTCCGCCCTGGCGATCATGGACAGGGGCGAGATCGTGGCTTCAGGCGGGATGGCGGAGACGCTCGCGACGCGGAGCGGGCGGGTGGCGTTCCGGATGCCCGCCCAGGTCCGTCCCGCGGACCTGCCGCTGCCGGTCACCCTGGAGGGCGGCAGCGCCGTCTGCCGCGCCGAGGATCCCGACCTCGCCGCGCAGACGCTCCTCAGCTGGGCCGCGTCGCGCGGCGTGCGCCTGACCGGCCTGGAGGTCCGCACGGCCACCCTCGAAGACCTCTTCCTCGACCTGTCCGGGAGCGCCCGATGAGCATGACCGCCACCTACCGTCTCGGCACCCGCCTGTTCTGGCGGGACAAGTCCATGGTGTTCGCCTCGGTGATCACGCCCGTCGGGCTGGCCGTGGGGATGCCCGCCCTCATGCGGAACGTGACCTCCGGCGGCGTCGCCGCCGCCACCCACATCTTCCAGGGCGCGCTCGCGCTGCTGCTGGCGATCACCGCGTTCATGAACGTCGCCGTCGCCCTGGCCGCCCGCCGCGACCAGCTCGTCCTCAAACGGCTGCGGACGACCCGGCTGACCGACGCGCAGATCCTCACCGGCCAGATCGCCGGCACCGCCACCCAGACCGTGGCCGTGATCGTGCTGTGCACGCTGGCCGTGCACCTCGCGGCCGACGTTCCGCTGCCCGCGAACCCCCTCGCCTTCGCCACCGTCACGATCGCGGGCTCGGCCGTGCTGTCCCTGCTCGGCGCCGCGTACACGGCCGCGATCCCGCGCGCGGAGCTGGCGGCGGCGTTCACCACGCCGGTGTTCCTGGCGGCGGGTGTCTCCGCTGGCGCGATGGGCCCCATCCCGGTGCCCACCTGGCTGCGTCCAGCCCTCGACCTGCTGCCGACCACGGCCGTCGTCGACGCCGTCAGGACCGGCGACCTCGCCGTGCCCCTCCTGGTCCTGGCCGGGTGGACGCTGGCCGGGCTGGCCGCGATCCGGCTGTGGTTCCGCTGGGAGCCGCGCAGGTCATAATCGTCCCTGTGGTCTCGTCATCCGCCAGGCGGCTCGCGACCGGGCTGATCGTCGGCGTCGCGTGCGCCTACACCATGATCGCGCTGCTCTACTTCCAGCATGGCGCGGCCTACGGCGTGCTGGCCGCCATCGCGATCACGGCCGTGGTCACCACCTACTCCGTCAACATGCGGGCGGCGCTGCGCGACGGGCGCCCGCCGCTCTTCCCTCTCACGCTCGTGCTGCAGGCGGCCGCCACCTACCTGCCCGAGCTGCTGCCCGGCGGCTGGTCGGCCGTGGCGGCCCCGATGCTGGCCGGAACCCTGCTGGTGTTCCTGCCGCTGCGCTGGGGCGGCGCGCTGGTGGGGCTCATGATGGTGTACGAGGGCACCGTGCTCACCTTCTCCGGAGCGGCGCCCGTGATCGTCGCCTTCTACGTGGTCACCGTGCCCACGACGGGCGCGATGACGTACGCGCTGGTGCGGTTCGTCCGGGTGACGGCCGAGCTGGAGGAGGCCAGGGCGGAGCTGGCGGACGCCGCGGTGCTGAAGGAACGCCTGCGCATCTCCCGCGACCTGCACGACGGGCTCGGCCGCAGCCTCACCGCGATCGCGCTCAAGGGCGACCTGGCCGCCCGTCTCATGGACCGCGACCCCGGCTCGGCCCGCGCGGAGGTGGGGCAGCTGGTGCAGGTGGCGAGGGAGGCGGCCAAGGACGTGCGGCAGGTGGCCAAGGGCTACCGCGCGCTGTCGCTGGCCGGTGAGGTCGACAAGGCGGTGGCGCTGCTGGAGTCCTCCGGGGTGGGCGCGCAGGCGCACCTGGCCGACGTACCTCTCCCCCGGCGTTCTGAGGAGGCGCTGGCCTGGGCGGTGCGCGAGGGAGTCACCAACGTCCTGCGCCACAGCAGGGCCACGACCTGCACGATCACCACGTCGCTGCACGACGGGACGCTCCGCCTCGAAGTGGCCAACGACGGCGCGCCGGCCGGCTCGGAGCCGCGCGGCGGCGGGCTGACGGGCCTGGCGGAGCGGGCCGCGCAGGCCGGTGGCACCTGCGCCGCCACCTCGACGGGCACCGGCGGCTTCCTGCTGGCCGTGGAGGTCGCGGCATGATCAGGGTGCTGCTGGCCGAGGACATGCACATGATCCGCGCCGCCCTCACCGCCCTGCTCGGCCTCGAGTCCGACATCGACGTGGTCGCGGAGGTCACCCGCGGCGACGAGATCGTGCCGAGGGCCATGGAGATCCGTCCCGACGTCGCCGTCGTCGACATCGACCTGCCGGTCGTCGACGGCATCACCGCCGCCGCGGAGTTGCGCGAGCGCCTGCCGTCCTGCCGGATCCTCGTGCTCACCGCCATGGGCCAGCCCGGCCACGTGCGCAGGGCGCTGGCCGCCGGCATCGAGGCGTTCCTGGTCAAGGACGCCCCAGGCGACCGGCTCGCGGACGCCGTCAGGCGCACCGCCGCCGGGCTGCGCGTGCTGGACGCCGAGCTGGTGTCGTCGGCCATGGAATACGGGGAGAGCCCGCTGACGCCCAGGGAGTCGACCGTGCTCAGAGAGGCGGCCGGAGGCGCGTCCGCCGAGGACATCGCCTCCCGCCTGCACCTGTCGCCCGGCACCGTACGCAACTACCTGACCGGGGCGATCACCAAGACGGGCGCCCGCAACAAGATCGACGCCATCCGCATCGCCGAGGACGCCGGCTGGCTCTGAGCCGGAGCCCGGCGCCGCTCCCGCGGCTCAGATCCCGGCGGACCTCCGCCCGGCGCACGAGTGCCGCGGGTCAGATGTCGGTGATGCGCAGTCCGGCGTGCGCCTTGTAGCGGCGGTTGATTGAGATGATGTTGGCCGTCAGCGCCTCCACCTGGTGGGCGTTGCGAAGCCGTCCACCATAGACGCCCCGCACTCCCGGGATGGCCTCGGCCAGGGCCTGCACCGTGCTGGTGGCCTCGCGGTCGTCGCCCAGCACCAGCACGTCGAGGTCCACCTTCTCCACCGACGGGTCCATCAGCACGACGGCCGACACGTGGTGGAAGGCCGCCACCACCCGGCTGTCGGGCAGCACCGCGGCGGCCTGCTGCGCCGCGCTCCCCTCCTCGACGGGCAGCGCGTACGCCCCCTGCTTGTCGAACCCGAGCGGATTGACGCAGTCGACCACGATCTTGCCTGCCAGCTCGGCGCGCAGGGACTCCAGCAGCGCCTTGTGCCCTTCGTACGGCACCGCGACGATCACGAGGTCCGCCTCGGAGGCGACGGCGGCGTTCTCGTCGCCCGTCGCGCCCGCTCCGATGGAGCCGGCCGCCTCCTGGGCCCGCTGGGCGCTGCGCGACCCGATCAGCACCGGATGCCCCGCCAGCGCGAACCGCCGCGCCAGCCCTTTGCCCTGGTCGCCGGTGCCGCCGAGGATGCCGATGGAAAGCCCGTTTACGTCGTCAGTCATAACCAGATCATGCCAGCTCCACCCCGCCGGACCCGCAGCCGGGCCCGCCGCAAGCGAGCCCGGCGAGAAGGAGCACCGGCGAACCCGGCGGGCTCACCGGGCGCGCCCGGTGGGCGGCCCGGTGAGCGGCCCGGTGAGCCCGGCCCGGTGAGCGCGCGCCCGGCGGGTCAGCAGTTGCCGGACGCGGGCAGCCCGTACATCCGCAGCGCCAGCCACTCGATGGCCAGCGGCCCGCCCTCGATGGCCCCGGTGACGTGGTCGGGCGCGGGCAGCGACACCCAGCGCACGGTCACCCCGGCCCGGCAGTACGCCGAGCGCAGCGTCGATCCGACCGAGAGCGGGATGATCTCGTCCCCGGTGCCGTGGTACAGGAACATCGGCACCTGCGGGGCCGCGGACCCGAGCCGGTTCTCCGCCAGGCGCGCCTGCCACTTCGGCTGGCCGAGCAGGTCGATCGGGCTCAGGTCGGAGAAGCGGAGCCCGGCCAGCCTGTCCAGGTCGCCCACGCAGTCGTCGGCGGCGTCGGCGAGCAGCGCGCGGCCCCGGTCGTTGAGGTCGGCTTCGAGGCCGAGCTCGGGGTAGGCGGCGTCGAGCCCCACACCGGCGGCCGCGGCCAGCCCGAAGTCGTCGCCGCCGTCGAGGTGGTTCGCCACGGCGTGCAGGTCGGCGGGGACGCCGCCGGCCGCGACGCCCTTGAGCCGCAGCTCGGGCGCGTACGCGGGCTGCAGCTGCGCGGCCCAGCCGGCGGACGCGCCGCCCTGGGAGTAGCCCATGACGGCGACGGGCGCGCGGCTCGACAGCCCGGAGCCGGGGACGCGGGTGGCCGCCCTGATCGAGTCGAGCACGGCGTGCCCCTGCGAGATCCCGGCCATGTACGTGTGCGGCCCGGGCGTGCCGAGCCCCTCATAGTCGGTCATCGCCACCGCGAACCCCTTGAGCAGGAACAGGCTCACCAGCGCGAGCTCGGCCTCCCGGCCCTGGCTCATGGCGGCGGAGGGGGCGCACTGGTCGCCGAGCCCGTGGGTGCCGACGGCGTACCCGACGATCGGGCGCGTGCCGAACGGGTAGCGGCCCTTCGGCACGAGCAGCGTGCCGGAGACCGTGTTGAGCGAGCCCGTGGCGGACGTGGAGTGGTAGAGGACGTGCCAGGCGTTGACCGGCACCTCGAGCAGCCTGCCCGGCAGCAGGTAGACGGTGGCGGGCCGGGCCGAGACCACGTCGCCGGCGGTCGCGGCGCGGGCGGGGGTCGCGATGAGAGACATGATCGATAACAGGATCACTGACATGCTGACGCGGACACGAAAGGTCATGTGCCGCCCCTCTCCTTGAGGATCACACACTCGGGGACGGCGGCGCCGCGAGCCCGATCGTTACTCGCAGGTAACCCCCTGTCAAGGCCCGATTTGACCGGTAATTCCACCCGTACACCACTCCCGAATCAGCCACCCCGGAAGTACGACGTCAGGCACCATGGATGAGTGACTCCTCCGCCCCCTGAAGGAGGCGGCTTCTCGCTAAGCCGCTTCCGCAGGTTCGCGAAGGGCAAGCCCCGCCCTCATGATGTTGATCGCCGCGTTGACGTCGGCGTGCGCGGCATGTCCGCACGCCGTGCAGGCGAAGTCGGCTTGGGTGATGCGGTTCTCCTTCGCGCTGTGCCCGCAGCGGGCGCAGGTGCGGGAGGTGCCGGCGGGGTTCACCGCGATCAGCTTGCGACCGGCGCTTTCAGCCTTGTGCGCGAGGACCGTCAGGAACACCCCCCAGCCCGCGTCCAGGATGCTCCGGTTCAACCCGGACTTGGCGGCGACATTCCGGCCGGGGTGCTCGATCGTGCCGGACGCCGAGCGGGTCATGTTCGCGATCCGCAGGTCCTCGTGCACGATCACGTCATAGGCGGCCACCAGAGCGAGCGCGGCCTTGTGCGCGCCATCCAGACGTTGCCTGCGCACCTTGGCGTGCAGCGCGGCCACGCGGGCCACCGCCTTGCGCCGCCGCTTGGAGCCCCGTTCCTTGCGGGCCAGAGCCCGCTGCGCGGCGGCCAGCCGGCCGGCGGACGCGGCCAGGTGACGGGGGTTGCTCAGATGCTGTCCGTCGCTGGTCGTGACGAGCGACGCCACGCCCATGTCGATCCCCGCGACCGCGCCGGTGACGGGGAAGGACTCGGCGGGCACGTCGTCGCACGACAGGACCACGAACCAGCGGCAGCCCTCGCGCTTGACACTGATCGTCTTCACCTGGCCGCGCACGGTCCGGTGCCGGTGGACGCGGACGTGCCCGACCCCCTGGAGCCGCACGTAGGTCGTGGTGGGGTGGCCGGGCTGGGAGTCCCACCGGCAGCCGTCGCCGTCCTTCGGCCACTCGACCGTGTCGAACCGGCCGCGCCCCTTGAAACGCGGAAAGCCCGGCGTGCGACCCGCGCGGACCCGCTTGAAGAACGCGGTGAACGCCTTGTCGAGCCGTCGCAGGGTGGCCTGCTGGGAGGAGAACGACCAACGCCCCTGCCCGTCCGGGTCATCGCCTCGGATGTGTTTCAGCTCGGCCGACTGCTCGCCGTACCGGACGCTCACCCCCGCCCTGGCATAGGCGGTGCGGCGGTGCTCCAGAGCGGCATTGTAGAGCTGCCGGTGGTCCTCCAGGCACGCCGCCAGCGCCGCCGCCTGCCGGGCGGTGGGGCGCAGCAGGAATCGAAACGACCTGCGCACACCCACCTCCCGTCACGTTCGGTAACAACATCACCACGATACTGGCTGGCGCCGACAAAATCAGGAAGGACATCCATGATGCGCAGATGTGACAGGTCAGGGCACGCTCGGGCCTTGACGGCCCTCCCGCTCCCGATTCACCCGTCGCCTCAAGGCGACGGTCCCCTCGGGAGGATCTGATGGACTCAGGATCGGTGGCACTCCTGCGCGAGCTCCTGGCCGACACCGGCTGGATCGACCGCGCGCGCGAGCTGGGGCTCGCCCTGCGCGCCACCCGCTCGCCCGGCGGCCTGCTGCTGGTCGGCCCCCCCGACGACGAGCCCTGGCACCTGACGGCGCATCTCAGCGACGAGGCCAGATACTCCGGGCTGACGCAGCTCGCACCCACCCTGGTGCGCTGGACACCGCCGGCCGACGCTCCCCCCCACCTGCGCGTCGGCCTCGACCGCCTGGAGCGGGCGGCCCGGGGCGAGACGTTGTTCGTGCTGGCCGAGGAGCAGGCTCCGGTCCCGCTGCTCGAACGCGTCGACGACGCGCGCCGCACGGGCGCGACGATCCTGGCGATCGAGGGCGGCGACGCCGAGCTGACCGGCCTCGCCCATGACGCGATCGCGGTGCCGCGCGGCGGGCTGGTGTCGTTCGACGGCGCGCAGCACCTCGTGAGCGCGGCGGCCGGCGAGGTGGAGCGGCGCCCTGGGCTGCGCGAACGCCTGGCCCGGCTGCTGGAGAAGGTCAGCGGCCCTCAGATGACCGACTAGGAGGCGCCGCGTGATCGTCGAGCTCAGCCACCGCATCGTCGAGGGGATGACCACCTATCCCGGCATCCCCGCCCCGAAGCTCGGGGTGCACCTGAGCCGGGAGGACTCGCGCAGCATGTACGCGCCGGGCACGGAGTTCCACATCGGCGTGATCACGCTGGCCGCCAACACCGGCACCTACGTGGACACCCCGCACCACCGCTACGCCGGCGGCGACGACCTCGCGCGGGTGCCGCTGACGAAACTGGCCGACCTTCCCGGCCTGGTGATCCGGGCCGGTGGGCAGCGCGCGGTGACCCTAAACCGGGCACTCGACGTACGCGGCAGGGCCGTGCTGATCCACACGGGATGGGACCGCCACTTCGGCACCGACGCCTACGTCCACGGCCACCCGCACCTCGCCCCCGAGTCGGCGGCCTGGCTGGCGGAGCAGGGCCCGGCGCTGGTCGGGATCGACTCGCTCAACATCGACGACACCCCGCCGCACGGCGAACGCCCCGCCCACTCGATCTTGCTGCGCGCGGGGATCCCCATCGTGGAGCACCTGACAGGGCTGGACGCGCTGCCCGACGAGGGTTTCCGCTTCCACGCCGCGCCGCCGATGGTCGCCGGCCTCGGCACGTTTCCCGTCAGGGCCTACGCGGTCGTGCCCTAGTCGTCGTCCTCCTCGACCTCATCCCATGCCTTGTTGCGGTCGGCGGCACGCTGCAGCGCCCCGGCGGCCTCCTGCTCGGACGCGTAGGGCCCCATCCGGTCCTTGTTGGGGCACCCCTTGTCGGGCTCGACCCTCATGTGCTTGAGGCAGAACCACCACTGGCCTTCGCTCACGAGGTCAATTCTGCCCCGTAGACTCATGTTTCATGACGACACTGCTCCAGCCAGGGCGAGTTTCGCCCATGCGAAAGGTCCCCGCCCACATCGAGCGGCCGGAGTACGTCGGCAAGAAGCGCCCCACCACCGGCGAGTCCGACGTGAAGACCCCCGAGATGATCGAGCGCATGCGGGTGGCGGGCAGGATCGCCGCCCAGGCACTCGAAGAGGTCGGCAACAACGTCCGGCCGGGCGTCACGACCGACGAGCTCGACAGGATCGGCCACGAGTTCCTCATCGACCACGGCGCCTATCCGAGCACGCTCGGCTACAAGGGCTATCCCAAGTCGCTGTGCACGTCGATCAACGAGGTGATCTGCCACGGCATCCCCGACGACACTGTGCTGCGCGACGGCGACATCGTCAACGTCGACATCACCGCCTACATCGGCGGCGTCCACGGCGACACCGACGCCACCTACCTCGTGGGCGAGGCCGACGAGGAGTCGCGGCTGCTGGTGGAGCGCACGCGCGAGGCGATGATGCGCGCGATCAAGGCGGTCGCGCCGGGGCGGCAGCTCAACGTCGTGGGCCGCGTCATCGAGGCGTACGCCAAGCGGTTCGGCTATGGCGTCGTGCGCGACTTCACCGGCCACGGCATCGGCACGAGCTTCCACTCCGGCCTCATGGTCCCCCACTACGACGACCCGTCGCTGCGGGTGGAGCTGGTGCCCGGGATGACCTTCACGATCGAGCCGATGCTGACGCTCGGGACCATCGACTACGACATCTGGCCCGACAAGTGGACCGCGGTCACGAAGGATCGCAAGCGCACGGCCCAGTTCGAGCACACGATCGTCGTCACCGACACGGGCAGCGAGATCCTCACCCTGCCCTGACCGCGCTCCGAGGCACCGTCACCGCCGCATGGGCACCACCCCGGTCACCGTGGTGCCCTCTCCGGGCACGCTGTTGACCGACAGGCTTCCGCCGATCTCCGCGAAGGCCGCCCGCATCCTGGCGATCCCGCGCCCCGTCAGCGGCGCGGAATCACCCTTGCCGTTGTCGCTGACCGTCATGCGCAGCCCGCTCCTGCCCGCGGTGACGGCGATGGAGACGGTCTTGGCCCTGCTGTGACGCTCGACGTTCGACAGTGCTTCGCCCATCGCGGCCATGACACCGCGTGTCACGCGCGACGGCACGTCCGTGGCGGGCAGCGCCCAGGTCTCGACCTCGATCCCCGTGCGCTCCGACCACTCGATGAGGCAGGCCTCCAGCGCCTCGGCCAGGCTCTGCCCCCCGCGCATCCGCGTCTCTTCCGACAATGGTCTCGCCTCTCTTGGCACCCCGGGCTCGCGCCGTACCCCACACCGGCGCTCCCAATCGCGCGGCGCGCAATCCCCCCTCAAGGTTGCGCATGCCGGCAAATGAGGTTATGCCCGTCTCCCCTGAAAGTCAGGCTACCCGGCGGTCCTGAGGCGCGTACGGAGAAGATAGAAGGCCGTGTCCGATCGGCTACTCGCCCTTGTCGGCACGGTTGAGACGGGCGAGATAGGCGTTGTAGGAGTCGAGCTCCGGGTCTCCGCCGCCGGAGCGGTCGGCCCTGCGGTCGGTGCGCCGTGCCTGCCGGTCGTCGTCCTGATACCACTGCACCGCGATGGCCAGCAACACGATCAGCGTCGGGATCTCGCCGAACCCCCACGCGATGGCCCCGCCGTCGCGCTGCGTCTGCAGCAGCGTGTCGCCCCAGGGGCGGCCGAGCTGTTCGTACCATCCGGAGGCGATCACCGCGCCCATCATCATCAGCGCGATGCCGAAGAACGCGTGGAACGGCATGGTGACGAAGAGCATCAGCAGCCGCCAGACGTGCGGGAGCCGGTGGGGCCCCGGATCGACCCCGACGATCACCCAGAAGAACAGGCACCCGCTGATGAGGAAGTGCAGGGTCATCCAGATGTGCCCGAGGTGCTCCTGCATGGCCGACTCGAACAGGGGCGTGAAGTAGAGCGCGTACGTCGACGCCACGAAGATGGAGGTCGCCACCAGGGGATGCGTGACGACCTTGGTGAACCGGCTGTGCAGGATCGTGGTGATCCACTCCCGCGGTCCGCGATCGCCCCTCCTCGACGCGGGCTTGAGCGCGCGCAGGGCCAGCGTGACCGGCCCGCCGAGCACGAGGAAGATCGGCACGACCATGGAGAGCGTCATGTGCTCGATCATGTGCACGTTGAACATGACCTTGGCGTAGCGGGCCAGCCCGCTCTGCGTGGCGAACACCAGCAGCGCCACGCCGATGAACCAGGACGCGGTGCGGCCCCACGACCACGCGACACCGCGCCGCGCCAGCCGGTAGACGCCGGCTCCGTAGAGTCCGGCCAGGACCGCGGCGACCACGGCGAAGAACAGGTCGAGCCACCACAGCGTGAACACGTTCGCCAGCGACAGCTCCGGCGGCATGGGGAAGCCCAGCAGCTCGAACGCCCGGTCGGCGGGCACGACGACCTCGGGCGGCCGCGTGCGCGACAGCGCCACGGCCAGCCCGACGGTGGCGAGCATGAGCAGCGTCTCGCCGCCTGCCAGCCGGGTGAACGCCCGGGGCCGGCCGGCCGCGAGGTCGGCCAGCGTGCGCTGCCTGTGCCAGTAGCCCACGTAGCCGAGCAGCACGAACGCCACGATCTTGGCCACGGCCAGCAGGCCGTATTCGGACGTCCACAGGTCGGAGACCGCACCCAGCCGCGCCACCAGGCTGAACAGCCCGGACAACCCCACGCCGATGTAGCACCACACGGCCATCCGGGAGAACCTGGCGGCGGCCACCTCCAGCTGCGGCTGACGGCGCAGGGCGTGCGCGGCCAGCACGACGAGCCCGCCCACCCACAGGGCGAGGGCGAGCAGGTGGAGCGCCACCGACGAGGTGGCCAGGTCGTGGTTGGGTGAGGAGGCGCTGTGCCCGGTCAGCGGCGCGGGCAGCAGCGTCGCCAGCGCGAACACCAGCAGTCCCGCCGCGGCTCCGGCGGTGATGGCACCGCGCGAGAACAGCGCGATCGCCACCCCGAACAGCACCACGAGCGTCAGCGCCACACCCTGCGTGGTCTGGGTGGCGTAGCTGGTCAGGATGGTGCGCTCGAGGATCTGGGGCACGGTCCTGCCGATGGACTCCGCGGCCCCGAAGAGGATGGCGAGGAACGCCGACCCGGCCCACGCCAGCGCCGACCACGAGCTGGCCTTGACGTAGTCGACGGCGGTCCCGCCGAGCACGCCCTTGTCGTTGGGCAGCAGCGCGGCGGCCATCAGCAGCAGGCCGACGGTGAGCACCCCGGACGCGTCCATGAGCAGCTTGGACAGCGGCAGCCCCCACCTGACGACCGCGCCGGCGTCGGGCAGCCCAGGAATGATCTTGGGGAAGGCGCTGCCTCCGGCTATCATGCCGATCACCAGGGCGGCGATCGCGGCCCCCGCGCCGGCGAGCGCGAGACGCGCCGCCCGGCTCATGGCTTCTTCTTCCGCGCGCTGAGCAGGAAGCCGATGCCGATGCCGACGAGCGCGCCGATCACGATGATCAGCCAGACGGGGAACATGGCCTCCTGCTCGGCCGACGCCTGCTCGGCGCCCGGCGACGAGGCCGCGGGCGCGGCGGGCTCGGACGCGACGCTGCTCGCGGGTGCGGGCGCCTGGCTCGTCGCCGCCTCCTCACTGGGGCTGGGACTGGAGGACGGTGTCTGCGCCCCCTCCACCCGGAACGGGATCTCCCCTTCGATCGGATGGCCGTCGGAGGACACGACCCGGTAGGCGATCGTGTATTTCCCGTCGGGCAGCGGCCCCTTGACCGCCTGGCGCACGACCGCGCCCTCCAGCTCGGGCTTGCCGAGCTGGTGCTGGTCGTCGCCGGGCCCCCGCACGATCACGAACGGCATGCGCACCTTGGCGGTGAACTCGAGCTCGACCTCGTCGAGGGCCTTGACCTCGGCGCCCTTGGCCGGCGAGCTGCTCTTGAGCGCGTCATGGGCCAGGGCGGGAGCGGCGCCGGACACGAGCAGGGCGGCGGCGAGAATCGCGGCGAGCACCGCGAACGGGGATCTCTTCATGGCACCTTCAAGGCTACCGACGCCACTGCCCGGTCCGGACCCCGATGTACAGGCCCGACGGACGGGCCGATGCCGCCTACAGACCCGCGCAGGCCAGCGCCCGCCGGTAGGCCTCGACGGCCCCCTCCGCGTCGCCCAGCTCTTCGATCGTCTCAGCCGTGGCCAGCCAGGTGGAGGCGGAGCGGCGAGAGTCGGGGAGCGGGGTCAGCCAGTCGCGCACCGACGCCACGTGACCGGCTGCCTCGGCCGAGCGCCCGACGGAGCCGTAGGCCCGGCCGAGCAGGAGGTTGGCCTCGGCGCCCAGCACATGCCCGTATTCGGGGACCAGACCTCTGCCGATCTTGGCGTGCTCGACGGCCTTGTCGAGGTCACCGGTCATGTATTCGGCGTAGGCCAGTTCCACGTGGACCCGGGCCTTGTCGATCGTGCTGGTGGAGGTCTGCTCGAACTCGGCGACCGTCGCGCGCAGCTCGTCGCGCACGGCGCCGGCCTCGGCGGGCCGGGCCTTGAGCCGCTGCTGCAGAAGCGCGAGGCGCATCCTGGCGACGCTGCGCGGATGGCCGTTCTCCAGCTGCACCGCCATGGCCCGTTCGGCGAAGGACAGCGCCTCCTCGTTGTGGCCGGTGTTGTAGGCGACGTTGGAGGCCATCCAGTTGGCGGCCACGATGGAGCGGGGCGTGCCGAGCGCGTCGGCCGCGTTGAGCAGCTCGGCCGCGAACTGGCGGGCGCGGAGCAGGTCGCCCCGGTGCATGTAGGCCGACAGCAGGGTCGCGGCCAGCTCGACGAGCGGATCGGTCCACGGCAGGCGGGCGCTCCCGCCCAGCATCTGCTCCCCCACCGTGACGGCTTCTGTCAGCCGCTCGCTGTCGCGGTAGGCGCGGCACAGCACCATGGCGACCTCGATGCGCCGCTCGGGTGCCAGCTCCTCCTCGCGGAGCTTGAGGAGGATGGAGATCGCCTCGTCGAGGTCGCCGGCCGCCTCGGTGGCGAGGGCCAGCCCGAATTCGGTGTCTTGACGAAGTGTGGGCAACCCTGTCAGGTTGCTGTTGGCCAGCAGCTCGCGGAACCGGGTGCGGGCCTCGGCGACCTCACCGTTCTCGAGCGCCAACCGTGCGTAACCGAGAGCCAGTTCGATGTCCTCCATCTGCTCGGCGGTCACACCGTTGATCAGATAAGACAACGAACACTCCAGTTTCTGGGCCAAGAGCTCCAGAACGGCAGGAGTCGGGGTACGCTTGCCACTCTCGATCAACGAGACGTAGCTGTCCGACAACTCGGGATGCGCCAGCTGTGCCTGTGACAGGCCGCGTTGTCGCCGAACTGTCTTGATGCGGAGTCCGACCAGGTCAGATGTGGTCACAGCCGTCGCTCCCTGAGAAGATATAGTCTGAGCAACCCCCACATAGGCGAGGGAGAACCCCCATGCGTATGCGTATTGCCCTGTCGGCACTGGTCACGGCGATGATGGTCGCTGCGACCCTTGCGGGTAATGTTACGGCCGCGAGTGCCGAAATGTCCCCCGTCGGCGCCAATCAGGATTCCAGCGACTGCTGCTGAGGCCGCCCGGCCAGAGGGGCACACTCCCGGCGTCAGGGGCGCGCACACCGCACCTCGCTCCCGACACTCCCCGGGACGATGAGGCACGCCCTCGTCATGTGTGCCCCTCGACCCCGCTCCGAAGTGTTCCTCCAGCCCGGCCTTGATCCAGAAGCATATCCGGCGCCGTCTACATTTGATCTACAGTGATCGCTTCGACGACGCCGGCTCGGGGTGATCAAGGAGCGGGGAGGTCGCGTGAGCGAAGAGATCTACATCCGCCTGCTCGGCGCGGTCACCGGTGAGCGGGAGGCCGAACCCATCGATCTCGGTCCCGCCCGGCAGCAGGTCACTCTCGCACTCCTCGCCTCCGTCCCCGCCAGGCCCGTCCCGATGCACCGGCTCGTCTCCGGCATCTGGGGCGACGACGCCCCGCGCAACGCCGAGCAGAGCGTCTACACCTACATTTCCGGCTTGCGCCGCGCCTTCGAGCCCTCGCGCGGCCGCCGCGAGCCGTCGCGGTTGTTGTCGGGCACGTCCGCCGGATACGTGCTCCGCCTGCGGCCCGGGCAGGTGGACGCGGTGCTGTTCGGCGAGCGCGTCGCCGAGGCCCGCCAGGCGCAGCGGCGCGGCGACGACCTGCAGGCCGTGCGCGCGCTCGACCAGGCCCTGCGGATGTGGCGCGGCATCGCGCTGAGCGGCCTGTCGGGCCCGTTCGTGGAGCAGGAACGCGACCGCCTGGAGCAGCTCAGGGTGTCGGCGATCGAGCAGCGCGCGGAGAGCCTGCTGCGCCTCGACCGCCACGCGGAGATCATCGAGGAGATGCGAGACCTGACCCGCCAGCGCCCTCTGCGCGAGCGGGCCCGCGAGCTGCTCATGACGGCGTTGTTCCGCTCGGGGCGCCAGGCGGAGGCCCTGGAGACCTTCGAGGAGGGCCGGGCCGTCCTCGCCGAGGAGCTGGGCCTGTCCCCCGGCGAAGGGCTGCGCAGGTGCCACGAGATGGTGCTGCGCGCCGACGCGGCCCCGCTCTCGCCGCCGGCGCCGCACCAGCTGCCGCGGCGGCTGGCGGTGTTCGTGGGCAGGGCGGACGAGATCGGCCGGCTGAAGGAGCGGCTGGCGCCCGGGCACGACGTGCCGCCCGCACCCCTGGTGATCATCACGGGCCCGCCGGGCGTCGGCAAGTCGGCGCTGGCGGTGCAGGTCGCCCACCTGGCGGAAGAGCGGTTCCCCGACGGCCAGCTCTACGTCAACTGCCGGGCCGCCACGCCCGAGCTGCCCGCGCTCACCGCCCTGGAGGTGCTCGGCCGCTTCCTGCGCGCGCTCGGCGTGCCGCCCCACGCCGTGCCCTCCGACCTCGACGAGGCGGCCGCCGTGTGGCGCAGCCGCCTGCACGGCCGGCGGGTGCTGGCGCTGCTCGACGACGCCGGGGACCTGGCGCAGATCCGGCCGCTGCTGGCCACGCCGTTCGGCAACTCGCTGCTGGTGACCAGCCGCGAGACCATGACGTGGGGCGACGACTACTTCCAGCTGGAGCTGGACCGCATGTCCCACACGGAGTCGGCCACGATGCTGGCCGGGCTCGCCGGCGCGGGCCGGGTGGCGGCGGACGCCGGGCAGACGGCGAGCCTGGTGCGGTTGTGCGACGGCCTGCCGCTGGCCCTGAAGATCGCGGGCGCGCGCCTGGCCGCCCGTACCGACTGGACCGTGGCGACACTGGCCGCCCGGCTGAGCGACGAGCGGCGGCGCCTGCACGAGCTCGCCGTGGGCGACCTTGCGGTGCGTTCCAGCCTGGCGGCCGGCCACACCGCGCTCGAACGCGGCCGCCGGGCCGTCGACCGGCAGGCCGCGCGCATCCTCGCGCTGCTCGGCCTGCTGCACGTGCCCGAGGCGACCGCCGAGGTTGCGGGCGCGCTGCTCGGCGTGCCGCCCGCCGAGGCGGAGCCGGGGCTGGAACGCCTGGTCGACGCCCATCTGCTCGACCGCGCCGGCCACGGCCGCTACCAGCTGCACGACCTCGTCCGCCTCTTCGCGGGCGAGCTGCGGCCGGACGGCGCCAGGGACGCGCTCGTCCGCGTGTTCTCCTACTACGCGGCCTCCGCGCGGCTGGCGAGCAGCGTCATCGACCCGCACCGCGTGCAGACCGCCGCACCCGTGGACGCGGTTCCCCACCAGGTCTCCGGCTTCGAGGAGGCCAAGGCGTGGCTCTACGAGGAGGAGCCCATCCTGGTCGCCGCGGCCGCCCAGGCCATGGGCTATCCCGACGAGGCGATCGCCAGGCTGGGGATCAACCTCGCGTTCGGCCTCGCCTGGCACCAGCAGCGGACCTACGACATGGCGACGATGCTCGCGCTGAACACGCAGGCCCTGCGGGTCAGCGAGCGGCTCGGCGACGAGACGAACGCGCAGCTCGCCCACGACCACGTCGCCAACGCCCTGCGCATGACGGGCCGCACCGACGAGGCCGTCGCCCATCTGCGGGCCTCGCTGGCGATCGCCAGGCGCCTCGGCGACGCCTTCGGCGAGCAGCGCGCGATGGGCAACCTCGCCGTCGTGCACATCTCGGGCGAGCGCTTCGACGAGGCGCTCCCGTGGGCGGAACGCCAGCTCGCCCTGGCCAAAAGCATCGGCTCGCGGGTGGGCGTCCGCTACGCGCTGCTGATGACGGGCAACGCCCACTGTGGCGCAGGGCGTCCCGAGAAGGCGTGCGAGCCCCTCCGCGCGGCGCTGGCCGACGCCCAGGAGGCAGGCGACCTCACCCATGAGGCGCAGATCCGCATGGGGCTCGGGGAGTCCCACCTCGCCATGGGCCGGCCGGAGGAGGCGCTGGAGCACCTCGTACGAGCCTCCGAGCTCATGACGCTGGTCGGCTACCGGATCGGGAAACTGCGCTGCCTGGTCGGGCTGTCGTACACGCACCGGGTCATGGGGCAGCCGGACCGGGCGCTCGCCTGCGTGACCGAGGCCGCCGGCTTCGGCGGCGCGCTCGGCAACCCGCGCTGGGAGCGGCGGCTCGCGGAGGAGCAGGCGGCCGTGCACGAGGCGCTGCACCAGGTCTGATGCGCTAGCGCGGCGGGCCCGTGTCCCTGAGCGCGAGGAAGAAGTCGACCCGGTCGGCCATCGCCGACAGGTCCCTGCCGGTCAGCTCCTCGATCCTGCGGACGCGGTAGCGGACGGTGTTGACGTGCACGTGCAGCCGCTCGGCGCAGGCGTTCCACGAGCCGGCGCAGTCGAGGTAGACGCGCAGAGTGCGCACCAGCTCCGACTGGTGCGTGCGGTCGTAGTCGAGCAGCGGCGCCAGCAGCCGGGCGGTGAACGAGCGGCGCACGTCGACCGGCACGGTGGCCAGCAGCAGCGCGTGCGTGTAGATCTCGTCGCTGGTCACCACGCCGCCGGCGCGGGCCTCGGCCAGCCGTCTGGCGTGCCGGGCCTCCTCGACCCCGCCCTTGACGGCGGCGGCACCGGTCAGGGCGCCGCTCAGCCCGACGCTGACGCGCGTGTCCGGCAGGGCGGACAACACCCGGACGCCGGCGCGCAGCCGGCCGGCGATCTCGGAGGCGGTGCGCTCGCGCAGGGGCACCACGGCGACCGCGCCCTCCCCCATCACGGCCGGGTCCACCGCCGGGTCCACTGCCGGGTCCACCGCCGGGTCCACCGCTGGGACCACCGCTGGGACCACCGCCGCGACCGCCTCGCGGCCGAGCAGCTCCTCGACCACCTGGCCGGCGAGCGCGGACGGGCAGGGGGCGCCATGCCCGGACACGGTGGCGTTCACGATCGTGTACGGCTCCGCCGCGTCGATGCCGCACGTCCGCAGCCTGGCGTTCAGCTCGGGCAGGCCGGCCCCGGCGAGCGCGGCGGCGACGAGCTGCTCGACCAGGCGGCGCTCCACCCTGCGCCCCTCCTCCATCCGGCTGCGTTCGAGTGCCACGCAGGCGGCCAGCTCGTAGCCGACGTCGGCCCGGCCGAGCAGGTCACCGTCGCAGGCCAGCGCCCAGCCCGCGGCCCGGTGACCGCGCCCGACCGCGAAGACCGTGGTGGCGCCGGCGAGCGCGGGCAATCGGGGCGCCGTCAGGTACGCCGTCGCGAGGTGTGCCGGGTCGTCGGCCGCGCCGACGATCACCTCACCCGACGCGGACACGACGGCGCCGGTGACGCCCAGCTCGGCGGCGGTCAGCCGGAACAGCTCGGGCAGGTCCGCGCCCTCGGCCATGGCCGCGACGAGCCTGCGGTGGCTGCCGAGCGCCTCGCGGACGTCGCCGGACAGGCGGGGCACGACCAGCTCGGCCAGCGTGCGGAACGACACCTCGGTCGGCACCTCGATCAGGGGCAGCCCGGCGGCCCGGCAGGCGGTCACCAGGTCGCCGGGCACGTGGCCGAGCCAGGCCTGCCCGGCCCCGAGCGCGGCGACGCCGGCCTCGGCCAGCGCGGCCACGAAACGCGCCGAGTCCCCGGCCTGGTGCCACCACATGAGCCCGGACAGGACCAGCTCGCCGCCGCCCAGGTAGCGCCCGGGCTCGGGCAGGTCGGTGATGTGCACGGTGCTGAACTCGCGGGCGGCGTCGCCGGCGAGCAGCGTGAGGCGCAGCTCTTCGATGGCCAGCAGGTCAGAGATCCGCATTTGGAGGAATATACAAGGAGGTGCGGACAACCGCTGACCCGGATTTGACGCCGGGCGCATAGGACGAAACCGGTGGCGGTGCTCTACTCGGAGGATGACGGAGACGGCGAGCACCACCACCACCGCAGGTCAGGGCGTCGGTGAGAGCGCGCGGCGGCCGGACGCCGTGCTGAAGGTGACCGGAGAGTTCGCCTACGCCTCTGACCTGTGGCTGGACGGCATGGTGTGGGGCGTGACGCTGCGCAGCCCGCACCCGTCGGCGTGGATCCGCTCGATCGACGCAGGCCCGGCACTGAAGATCGACGGGGTGCTGGCGGTGCTGACACACGAGGACGTGCCGGGCGCCAGGTTCTTCGGGCTGGACCGCAGGGACCAGCCGGTGCTGGCCATCGACCAGGTCCGCTACCAGGGCGAGCCGGTGGCGCTGGTGGCCGCCGACCATCCGGAGACGGCCCGCAGGGCGGCCGCGGCGATCGTGGTGGACTACGAGGTCCGCGAGGCGGTCACCGACCCCCGCCAGGCCAGGGACGTCGTCCGCCACCAGCCGGTACGCCGGGGCGACACGTTCGAGGCGGAGGTCGTCGTCACCGGCGAGTACGAGGTCGGCATGCAGGACCAGGCCTTCCTCGGCCCCGAGTCGGGCCTGGCGGTGCCGGCCGAGGACGGCGGCGTCGACCTGTACATCGCCACCCAGTGGCTGCACGTGGACCGCGACCAGCTCGCCCCCTGCCTCGGCCTGCCGCACGACAAGGTACGCCTGACGTTGTCGGGCGTCGGCGGCGCGTTCGGCGCTCGCGAGGACCTGTCCATGCAGGTGCACGCCTGCATGCTGGCCCTGCGGCTGAACCGGCCCGTGAAGATCGTCTACGGGCGCGAGGAGTCGTTCTTCGGCCACGTGCACCGCCATCCGGCCCTGATGCGCTACGAGCACGGCGCCACCCGCGACGGCCGGCTCGTCTATGTCAAGGCCGACATCCTGCTGGACGGCGGCGCCTACTGCTCGTCCTCACCCGCGGTCGTGGGCAACGCCGCCTCGCTGGGCGTGGGGCCGTACGAGGTGCCGAACGTGCGCGTGGACGCCACCGGCGTCTACACCAACAACCCGCCGTGCGGCGCGATGCGCGGGTTCGGCGCGGTGCAGGCGTGCTACGCGTACGAGTCGCAGATGGACCGCCTGGCGGAGGCGTGCGGCCTGTCGCCGGTCGAGATCCGCGTGCGCAACGCCGTCGCGCAGGGCTCGCGCCTCATCACCGGACAGCTGATCGACGCTCCGGCCCCGCTGGCCGCGATGCTGCGCGACCTGGAGTCGATGCCGCTGCCGGAGGGGCCGCCCGCCACGGACCTGCGGGCGCTGCCGGGCGGCGTTTCGCAGACGACCCACGGCGAGGCGGTGCGCCGGGGCGTCGGCTACGGCGTGGGGATCAAGAACATCTGTTTCTCCGAGGGCTTCGACGACTATTCCACGGCCCGCGTGCGTGCCGAGCTGGTCGGGGGCGAGCCGCACGTCACCGTGCACACGGCGGCGGCCGAGGTGGGTCAGGGTCTGGTGACGCTCCAGGCGCAGATCGCCCGCACGGAGCTGGGCATCGCGAACGTCACCGTGGCCACCGCCGACACCGCGGTCGGCTCGGCCGGCTCGTCGTCGGCCTCCCGGCAGTCGTACGTCACCGGGGGCGCGGTGCGGGCGGCCTGCGAGGCCGTGCGGGAACGATTCGGCGGCCGGCCGGCCCGGGAGGCGCTGGAGAGGTCCGGGCCGATCGAGGAGACGCGTGAATACCGGCACCGCCCCACCTACCCGATGGATCCGGTCACGGGGCAGGGCGACTCGCACACGCAGCTCGCGCTCTGCGTGCACCGGGCGGTCGTGGACGTGGACGTGGAGCTGGGCCTGGTCAAGGTGGTCGAGCTGGCGGCCGTGCAGGACGTGGGCCGGGTGCTGAACCCGCAGGCGCTGGAGGGCCAGATCCACGGCGGCTCCGCGCAGGGGCTGGGGCTGGCGCTGATGGAGGAGATCCAGGTCCGCGACGGCCTCGTGCTGAACCCGTCGTTCACCGACTACCTGATCCCCACCATCCTCGACATGCCGCCCATGCAGACGAAAATCCTGGAAAATCCAGACCCTGCGGCCCCGTACGGATTGCGCGGCGCCGGCGAGCCTCCGACCCTCTCCTCCACCCCGGCCATCGCGGCGGCGGTGCGCGCGGCGACCGGCCTCCGGTTGACTCGCGTTCCGATTAGGCCGGAAGATATCGCCTTGTTCGACAACGGGGAGGTTTCTCATGGCAAACGCACGTGAGGCGGCCGAGGCGGAGTTCCGGCGTTTCGACGCCGACGGCGACGGCCTGCTGACCGCCGCCGAGATCCGCCAGGCCAACGAGGCTCTGGGCGGGCAGGGCGCGTCCGAGAGCGAGATCGAGGCGTTCATCGCGTCCGCCGACAACGACGGCGACGGGACGATCGGGCTCGACGAGTTCGTCGGCCTGGTGGGCCACGGGCGGCACGAGAAGGCGTGATCTCGTCCCCCGCCGGGTAATTCCCCGGCATTCCCCCTGATCGTTGGGGGGATGGCGTGCTCGACAGATTCTTCGAGCTCACCGGGCGGGGGACCACCGTCGGCCGTGAGGTGCGTGGCGGGCTCACGACGTTCATGGCCATGGCCTACATCATCCTGCTCAACCCCATCATCCTGGCCGGCGCGAGGGACGTCACGGGCGCCCGGCTCTCCATCGCCGAGCTGACCACCTCGACCGCCCTGGCCGCCGCCGTCTCCACGCTGCTGATGGCCGTCGTCGGCAACGCCCCCTTCGGCCTGGCCGCCGGGCTGGGACTGAACGCGGTCGTCGCCTACCAGGCCGCGCCGCACATGACGTGGGCGCAGGCCATGGGCCTGGTGGTGCTGGAAGGCCTGGTGATCATCGTGCTGGCCGTGACCGGCCTGCGCACGCTGATCATGAACGCCATCCCGCTCGCGCTCAAGCACGCCATCAGCGTGGGGATCGGGCTGTTCATCGCCCTGATCGGCCTGGTGGACGCCGGATTCGTGGCGGCGGGCGAGGGCACGCCCGTGCAGCTCGGCGCGACCGGCCACCTCGCGGGCTGGCCGGTCGCGTTGTTCTGCTTCGGCCTGCTTCTGATGATCGTCCTGTACGTCCGCAGGACCCCGGCCGCGATCCTCATCAGCATCGCCGTCACCGCCGTCCTGGCCATCCTGGTGAACTCACTGGCCACCGTCCCCCCGCAGGAGTGGGGCGTGGTCGCGCCGCGCGTGCCCGAGTCGCTGGTCTCGGCCCCGCACTTCGGGCTCGTCGGCGCGTTCGACCTGTTCGGCGGCTTCGCCAGGGCAGGGGCGCTGACGGCGACCGTGGTGCTGTTCACGCTGGTGTTGTCCGGCTTCTTCGACGCCATGGGCACGATCATCGGCGTCAGCGACGAGGCGGGGCTGATCGACGAGCGCGGGCAGGTGCCCCGGCTGGGCCGGATCCTGACCGTGGACGGCGTGGCCGGCATGGTGGGCGGCTCGGCCAGCGCCTCGGCGAACACCGTCTTCGTGGAGTCGGCCGCCGGCGTCGGCGAGGGCGCGAGGACCGGCCTGGCCAGCGTGGTGACCGGGGCGCTGCTGGGCGTGACGCTGCTGTTCACGCCGCTGGCCGCGGTGGTGCCCGCCGCGGCGGCCGCGCCCGCGCTGGTGCTGGTCGGTGCGCTGATGATGACGCAGAGCAGGAACGTGCCCTGGGGCGACATGGACCTCGCCGTGCCGGCGTTCCTGACGATCGCGCTGATGCCGTTCACCTATTCGATCACGAACGGCGTGGGCGCCGGAGTGATCGTCTACACCCTCATCAAGGCGGCCAGGGGCCGTTTCTCCGAGATCCCCTTGCTGCTCTGGATCGTCTCCCTGGTCTTCCTGGCCTACTTCGCCATCGACGGGCTGGAGCAGCTGTTCACCTAACGGATGTCGGCGCTGTTGCAGGCCACGCCGTTGCGGTCGACGTCGGTGTACCAGCCGTATTCGGCGTGCGTGCCCTGGTAGTAGGGCCCGTCGCCGGCGGCCACGGCCTCCTTGCAGCTCGCGTAGCGGCGGTCGGTGGAGCGCGCGGCGCCGGTCTGCGTCGTGCCGGTGCCGCCGGTCCGGGTCGTCTGCGGAACGCCGGTGGACGGCTGGGACGGGGCGCCGGTGGAGGTGGGCCCCATGGAGGTGGGCGCCGTGGACGCGGGGCCGGTCGGAAAGGGGGCGCTGGAGGCGGGGCCGGACGGGGTCGCGCTGGGCGTGCCGCCCAGCAGGCGCGCCACCAGCGCGTCGGCCTCCTCCTTCGTGTATCCCGCGATGCTCATGCTGTCGCCGTCCATGTGCTGCGTGACGATGGGCGCGGCCAGCACGGTCTTGGGCACCTCGGGCTTCTCCGGCGCCAGCACGACGGCGACCTGCCGCTGCTCGGGCACCTGCTCGTCGATGAGCTGGACCAGCCGCTCCTTGAACGCCGGCGCGATCGCGATGCGCACGGAGTACTGGCCGTCTCTCTCGCGCACCGGCTCGATCTTCTGCACGGCGCCGACCGTGACGCCGTCCTCAAGGAGGTAGCAGGTGGTCTGCTCGGCGTCGAGCACGGCGGGGTCGCCGGGGCAGGGGGCGGGCTTGGTCTCCCTGACGGGGGCGAAGTGGATCGGCACGGCCAGCCGCGTGGGCGGCGTGCCGCCTAACAGCGGGGTGTCGGGACTGCGGGTCATCAGGACCGCGACCGTGCCGAGCACACCTGCCACGAGCACGACGAGGACGAGCGAGACGATCAGCACGATGGTGGTGAGCCTGCTGGCCTGCGGCTCTCCCGGGTCCGCGGGTGGCGGCTCTTCGGGTTTGTCCATCGATGGCGACCTCATCCTGATGTCCGGGATGCGGGTGAGCTTATCGAGGACGGGCGGCACGCAGGTAATCAGCCGAACAATCCTCACTTCTTGCCGCTATAGAAGGAAGACTGGGGGTAAATCAACGTATTGGCGAAAAGAGTTGTCATATGAAGGTCGGTGTACCCCGAGAGGTCAAGAACAGCGAATATCGAGTGGCCCTGACCCCGGCGGGGGTCCACGAGCTCGTCCGTCACGGCCACCAGGTCTACGTCGAGCGTGACGCGGGCGCCGGCTCGTCCATCCCCGACGCCGACTTCACCGCGGCGGGCGCCGTGCTGATCCCCGAGGCCGACGAGCTCTGGTCCGCGGCCGACCTGGTCATGAAGGTCAAGGAGCCGATGCCGGAGGAGTACCACCGCCTGCGCAAGGGCCAGGTGCTGTTCACGTACCTGCACCTGGCGGCGAACAAGGCGTGCACGCGGGCCCTGATCGACTCGGGCTGCACGGCGATCGCCTACGAGACCGTGCAGACGCCCGGCGGCGCGCTGCCGCTGCTCGCGCCCATGTCAGAGGTCGCCGGGCGGCTGGCGCCGCAGGTCGGCGCCTACCACCTGATGCGCTCGGAGGGCGGCAGAGGCGTGCTGATGGGCGGCGTCTCCGGCGTGCGGGCGGCACACGTCGTGGTGCTCGGAGCCGGGGTGTCCGGCATGAACGCCGCCGCCATCGCCCTCGGCATGCAGGCCGAGGTGGTGCTGCTGGACAAGAACATCGACAAGCTGCGCCAGGCCGACCTGATCTATCAGGGCCACTGCCAGACGATCGCCTCCAACACGCTGGAGGTCGAGCGCGCGGTGCTGGAGGCGGACCTCGTCATCGGCGCCGTGCTGGTGCCCGGCGCCAAGGCGCCGACGCTGGTGAGCGACGACCTGGTCAGCCGGATGAAGCCGGGCTCGGTGCTGGTGGACGTCTCGATCGACCAGGGCGGCTGCTTCGCCGGCTCCCGCCCGACCACGCACGAGCAGCCCACCTACCGGGTGCACGACTCGATCTTCTACTGCGTGGCCAACATGCCGGGCGCGATGCCGCACACCTCGACGTTCGCGCTCACGAACGTCACGCTGCCGTACGCGCTGGCCGTCGCCGACCGGGGCTGGCAGCGGGCCATGCGCGAGGACCCGGCGCTGGCGCTCGGCCTGAGCACCCACGAGGGCCGGCTGACCAGCCGGCCCGTGGCCGAGGCGCACGCCCTGGAGTGGACGCCGCTGGAGGACGTGCTCGCCTGAGCGCCCTTACTGCTGGGACTCGCTGGGCGCCGGGGAGGTGGTCTCCATCGGCGACTGCTGCTGGCCCGTGGGCTCGGGCGGCAGGGGCGCCTGGTCGGCCGTGGTGGTGATGGCGGCCTCGCCGCCGCAGGTGGCGCCGAGCTCGGGAGTGTCGGGCCCGTTCTGGTATTTCTTGATGAACGCCCCGAGCTTCGGGTCGTTGGCGTCGGTCAGCTTCAGCTGGTGGCCCCACGACGAGACGACGATCGGCGACGGCAGGTTGGGGAACGGGCTCATCAGCATGTAGTCCTGCTGACCCGTGGACGACGCGACCTCCGTCAGCGCGTCGAGCTGCGCCTTCGGCAGGTCCGGCCGGTAGGTGATCCAAATCGCGCCGTGTTCCAGCGAGTGCACCGCGTGCTCGCTGTGGATCGGCTTGTCGTAGATCGCGCACTGCTGCCAGTTGTTGTGGTGCTGGCCGCCCACCGGCGGCGTCTCCTTGTAGGAGACCTTGGCCCAAACGTGCTGGCCGCCTTCGTACTTCGCGCTGGTCACCGCGTCGAGCGAGGTCTCGCGGGCCTGCTTGACGAGGTAGAAGCCCACCACGCCGACGAGCACCACGATGATGAGACCGCCGGTGCCCCACATGAGCAGCGCTGCGCGGCGCTGTTTGCGCCGCTGCTCGGCCCGCATCCTGTCCAGATGCTCGCGCCTCGCCTGCGCCTTCTCCTTGGCCATCGTTCCTCCATCGGCGTACCAAACTCCGGTCACCCTATGCCCTCCGGGCGTATGGGGGTAATAAGAGCTTCATAAGGGTCCGATCACGGCCGCCGCCCCAGGTGGGTACGCTGTACTGACCATGGAAATGCCCGCGCGGAAGTCGTTCCTCGCCATCGCCGGCGTGCTGGTGCTGGCCGTGGCGGCGTTCCTGCTGTTCGGCCGCGGCGGCACCCCCGGCGACACGTCCCCCGAGGCCGGTTTCGCCCGCGACATGGCCACCCATCACGCGCAGGCCGTCGACATGGCGTTCAAGATCAGGGACAAGGGCCCCGCTCCCGAGATCGACAGCCTGGCCTTCGACATCATCAACACCCAGGCCAACCAGCGCGGCATGTTCCTGGGCTGGTTGCAGCAGTGGGAGCTCACGCAGTCGACCGACCAGCCCGCGATGGCCTGGATGCGCGGTCACGGACACGGCGGCACGTCACCCGCCCCCGGCGCCCCCGGGACCATGCCCGGCATGGCGAGCCCGCAGGAGCTGACCGAGCTCAGGCAGGCACAGGGCAAGGACGCCGAGGTGCTCTTCCTGCAGCTGATGATCCGCCACCACGAAGGCGGCGTGGAGATGGCCGAGGGCCTGCTCAAGCTCTCCACGCGGGCCGAGGTGGTCAACATGGCCCAGAAGATCGTCGCCAGCCAGAGCGGTGAGATCGAGCTCATGACCAAGCTGCTCGAGAAGCGGGGCGCGAAGCCCTACCCGTCGATCCTGACCCCCCGATAGGGCCGTGAGCCCCGACGCCGCCGTCGTGGGGTCCGGGCCCAACGGGCTCGTCGCCGCCGTCCTGCTGGCCCGCGCCGGGCGCAGGGTGCTGCTGCTCGAAGCCGCCGACCGGTTCGGCGGCGGGCTGCGGTCCGGCGAGCTGACGCTTCCCGGCCGGGTGCACGACCTCGGCGCGACGGTGATGGCCATGACCTTGGCCTCCCCCGCCTTCCGCGAGCTCCGTCTCCAGGGCGTCGAGTTCGCCCATCCGCCGGTCGCCGCCGCCCATCCGTTCGACGACCGTCCCGCCGTGCTCGTGCACCGCGACGCCCGCCGCACCGCCGAAGGGCTCGGGCGCGACGCGGGCGCGTGGCTGGCGACCGCAGGAGCGACCGCCGGCGCCGGGCTTCCCCTGGTGGAGCTGCTGCTCAAACCGCTCGGGCCGTGGACGGTCCCGCCGTCCACGTTCGCGCGGGCGGCCAGGTTCGGGACGATGGCGGCGCTGCCCGCGACGACCTTCGCCAGGCGCGCGTTCAGCACCATGGAAGGACGGGCGGCGATCGCCGGCATGGCCGCCCACTCCATGCTCGACCTGCGCTCACCCATCACCGCCGGCTACGGCCTGCTGCTGGCGTCCCTGGCCCACCTGGTGGGCTGGCCGCTCGTACGGGGCGGGTCGCAGGTCCTCGCCGACGCCCTCGTCGCCGAGCTGCGCTCCCTCGGCGGGGAGGCCGTCACCGGCCACCGCGTCCGCCGGCTCGCGGAGCTGGACGCGCCCACGATCGTGCTCGACGTGACACCCCGGCAGCTCATGTCGATGGCCGACCTCCCCGGCGGCTACCTGCGGCGCCTGCGCCGCTTCCGTCACGGGCCCGGGGTGTTCAAGCTGGACTGGGCGCTGGACGGGCCCGTGCCGTGGCGGGATCCCGCGGTTGCGGGCGCGGGCACGGTGCACCTGGGCGGGACGCTGGAGGAGATCGTGCTCAGCGAGGCCGAGACGGCCGCCGGGCGGCACTCGCCGCGGCCGTACGTGCTGCTCGTCCAGCCGTACGCGGCCGACCCCACGCGGGGCGGGCACACGCTGTGGGCCTACTGCCACGTCCCTCACGGCTCGGACGTCGACATGACGGACGCCGTCGAGAGCCAGATCGAACGGTACGCCCCGGGCTTCCGCGACCGCGTCCTCGCCCGCCACGCCATGGGGCCCGCGGCGCTGGAGGCGGCCAACCCCAACCTGGCCGGAGGCGACATCAGCGGCGGCCTGGCCAGTCTGGTGCAGTTCGTCAGGCGCCCGGTCTGGTCGCCCGCGCCCTGGCGTACGCCGCTGCCCGGGGTGTTCCTCTGCTCCTCGTCGACGCCGCCGGGGCCGGGCGCGCACGGCATGGGAGGCTGGCAGGCGGCCCGCCTCGCCCTCCGCCCCTGACCACCCGCCCCGGCGGCGCACCCAACCGGCGCCGACGTTCCCGGCCCGCACCCACACGAACCACGACCCGCGCGAGCGGGGTGTTCTGGAACGGTGTGCGCGGCGCCCGGGAGGTGTCAGGTGGTGGGCCGGGAGGCGGCGGTCATTTCCTCGGCGACGGCGGCGGCGAAGGCGTCCACGTCCGCCTCCGTCGTGTCGAACGCGCACATCCAGCGCACCTCGCCCACGGCCTCGTTCCACATGTAGAAACGGAACCGCTTCTGCAGCCGCACGACGACGTCCTTGGGCAGGACGGCGAACACGGCGTTGGCCTCGACGGGGCGCGGCAGGCGCACCCCCGGGATCGGGCGCACGGCCTCGGCGAGCCGCCGGCCCATGGCGTTGGCCTGGCGGGCGTTGCGCAACCACAGGTCACCGTCCAGCAGCGCCTCGAACTGCGCCGACACGAACCGCATCTTCGACGACAGCTGCATGAAGGTCTTGCGGATGTAGTCGACGCCCCGCGCCGCGTCGGGGTTGAGCACCACGACCGCCTCGCCGTACAGAAGGCCGATCTTGGTTCCGCCGAACGACAGCACGTCGACCCCGGCGTCCGTGGTCAGGGCCCGCATCGGCACGTCGAGGGCGGCGGCGGCGTTGGTGAGCCGCGAGCCGTCGAGGTGGACGAGCAGGCCGAGGTCGTGGGCGTGGGAGCAGATGGCGGCGATCTCGTCGGGGGTGTAGACGGTGCCGAGCTCCGTGGTGTTGGACAGGGACACGACGCGCGGCTGGGCGCGGTGCACGTCGCCGAACCCCCACGCCTGCCGGTCGATCAGCTCGGGGGTGAGCTTGCCGTCGGGTGTGGGGACGGTCAGCAGCTTGATGCCGCCGGCGACCTCGGGCGCCCCGCCCTCGTCGGTGTTGATGTGGGCGCTCTCGGCGCAGATGACCGCCTCCCAGTGGGCGGTCATGGCGCGCAGGGAGACGACGTTGGCGGCTGTGCCGTTGAACACCGGCCAGGCCTGCGCGCGCTCGCCGAAGTGCCGCCGGAAGGTGTCCTGCAGGGCCTCGGTGTAGACGTCGTCGCCGTAGGAGATCTGGTGCCCGCCGTTGGCCGCCGCGACGGCCTCCAGGATCTCGGGGTGCACGCCGGCGTAGTTGTCGCTGGCGAAGGAGATGAGCTGGGGGTCGTGCCGGGGAATCAAGAAGTCAGGTCCCATCGCGTGCCGTTGATCTCCTGCGCGGGCCGGTCGTAGAGGCTGCCGACCGCCGCGGCCAGGTCGTCGACGTCGGTGAAGCCGGCGAACGCCGCGTCCGGCTTGGCCGCGCGCATGGCGTCGTTCACCAGGGCCTTGACCACCAGGATGGTGGCCGCGCTCGAGGTGCCGCGGAGCGCGTCGGCCAGGGAGAGCGTCCAGGCCTCCGACGCGGCCTTGGCCGCCGCGTAGGCGGCGCCGCCCGCCTCCGGGTTCTGGGCCGCCTTGGCCGAGACGATCACGAAGCGGCCGTTGTCACTGCGGCGCAACAGCGGCTCGAAGGCCAGCGACACGTGCTGGAGCGTGCGGATCAGCAGGTCGTGCAGCGCGTCCCAGTCGGCGAGGTCGGTGTCGGCGAACGAGCCGCCCCCGCGCCACCCGCCGACCAGGTGCACCACGCCGTCGACGCGCCCGTGCTCGCGGTCGATCCGGCCGGCCAGGTCGTTCACGGCGGCGCGGTCGAGCAGGTCGACGTCCTGCTTGTCCACGCCGATCACGGTGTGCCCATTTTTCCGGAAATATCCGGTAACTGCCTCGCCGGTGGGCCCGCCGGCCCCGGTCACCAGAATGATCATGCTCGGAGTCCCTTGGTCGATTCGACGACGTCGGCCAGCTTACGGCGGAGCGCCTCGTAGAACATGCTCAGGGGGAACTCGTCCGGCAGCACCGCGTCCACCTTGGCCTTCTGCTCCCCGGGCAGCGCCTGGATCCCCTGAGCCCAGGTCGAGGCCGGGTGCGGCGGCACGTACGCGCTCACCAGCTCGTACGCCGCCAGCCAGTGCGCCAGCTTGGACCTGTCGATGCTGTCGCGGTACAACTTCTCGACCTCGCCCCGCAGGTCGGCCACGCCGTCGGCGACCCGCTCCCAGTCGATGGTGAGCCGGTTGTCCGTCCACCGCACGATGTCGTTGCGGTGCAGGTACGCGAACAGCAGCTGCCCGCCGAGCCCGTCGTAGTTCCGCACCCGCTCCCCCGTGATCGGGAACCTGAACAGCCGGTCGAACAGGATCGCGAGCTGCACGTACCGGGCGTACGGAACTCCCCGCGCCTCCAGCTTCACCGCCTCCCCGAACGCGGTCAGGTCGCAGCGCAGCTCCTCCAGCGAGTACAGCCAGTACGGCATCCGCTGCTTGATCATGAACGGGTCGAACGGCAGGTCGCCGTGGCTGTGGGTGCGGTCGTGCACCAGGTCCCACAACACGAACGTGTCCTGCGCGAGCCGCTGCGACTCCAGCAGCCTGGCGGCGTCGGGCGGCAGGTCCAGCCGGAGCGTCTCGGTCGCGGCCCTGGACACCCGCCGGAACCTGGCGGCCTCCCGGTCGGCGAAGATGCCGCCCCAGGTGAACCGCTCGGGCGCCGTCCGCACCGCGACCGTCTCGGGGAACAACACGGCGGAGTGGGTGTCGTAGCCGGAGGTGAAGTCCTCGAACGCGATCGGCACGAACATCGGGTTGTCGTAGCCGTCCGCCTCCAGTTCGGCCAGCCAGCCGGGCCAGATCGTACGGATCCGGACGGCTTCGAGGTTGCGGTTCGGGTTGCCGTTCTGGGTGTACATGGGGAAGACGACGACGTGTTCCAGACCGTCCTCGCGCTGGCGGTCGGGGTGGAACAGGTCGAGCGAGTCGAGGAAGTCGGGCACGCCGAGGCCCTGCACGGCCCACTTGGACAGGTCGGCCTGCACGGCCTGCAGGTAGGCGGCGTCATGGGGGAAATATGGCGAAATTTCGCCCAAGTGTCCCGCGATCGCCGCCACCAGCTCGCCGGCCCTGGCCTTCGACTCCTCCGGCACCGAGCCGTCCTTGACCTGCAGCGGCCTGAGCTCCTCGACGGCCTCCTTGAGCCTGCCGAACGCCGCCGCCCTTCCGCCACGGGCCTCCTCACGCGCGGAGTCGTCCGCACCGGGAGCCGGGACGCGGGCGGCCCAGGTGACGACGTTCCCCCAGAGCGTGCGGTGGTCGTAGTCGTCGATGGAGTCGTCACCGAACAGGTCGGAGTCGGCGAACACGACGACGCGGCCCCGGCCGTACCGGAGCGCGAGGGCCACCGGCGCGCCCGCGGGGTCGGCGCTCGGCGAGGTCGCGAACAACACGGTCGCGCCCGTCCCCGGCACCGTGCCCCCGGCGGTCACGGCGAGCGCGCCCTCGGCGGTCACCGTGCGCCCACCCTCGGCAGTCGCGGTGCCCGCGCCCTCGGCGGTCACGGTGAGCGCGCCGGAACGGTAGAAGCAGGCGGTCCCGACGCCGGCGAGCAGCCCGCCCGAGGTGGCGGGCTCGGCCAGCACCCACGTGGCCACGTCCCGGTGGGCGCGCTTCGGGTCGCGCACGGTGGTGTGCCGGACGCCCACCCCGAACCGTGCGAGCAGCTCGTTCACATTGTTGCCGTACTTGTCCTGCTCCTCCTCGGCCAGCACCACGAGGCCGCCGCCCGCCGCGACGAAGGACTGGACGGCGTCCAGCTCGGCGGCGGTGAGGACCGGGCTGCCCTGGCCGGTCGTCCGCTCCCACCGCTCCCCCGACGGGTGCGCGATGACCAGGACGTCCTGGTCCGCCAGCACCTCGGGGCCGAGCGCTCCGGAGGTGTGCGCCGCGACCGTGTGCCCCAGGTGCCGCAGCAGTCCGGCCGCGCGGGCGTAGCTGTTGTCGTCGGGATGGGCCGGGTTGATGGCCTCGGCCACCTCGCGCCGGACGGTCCACGACTCGTTGTGGGCCTCGTCGAACAACACCCGGGGGAACGCATGCATGAAAGATCTCCTGCTTCTGCTGCTTTCAGGCGCAAAATATACACACAGGTCTGGCATGCTTCGCCAAAGCCTCCCGAATGATGAGACAGGCCGGCCGTCAGGAGACGTGCACGCTCTGCCTGATGCGCGCCTGGGTGGCGTCGTCACAGGTGGCCTTGGCGCAGAAGTACATGACGAGCATGGTCTTCGGCTCGCGGTCGATCACGTAGCTGACGAAACCGAGCCTGGTGCCGGTGACCGGGTCGCGCAGCGCGCCGTCGAAGCGGGTCGCGGGGCTGTTGCCGGCCTGGTCGGGCACGGGTCTGCCGACGTCGACCTGGCCGGGCAGCAGGGCGTCCATCTTGGCCTTCATCTGCTCGGAGGTGCCGCCGGCGTCGAGCGTGTCGGAGACCTGGACGTACAGACCGGAGGCGCTGTCGGGCTCGTCGGCGACGATCTCCGAGACCGTCGACCAGTCGGCGGCGGGGCCGGCGACGAACAACTTCTCGAATTCGGTGGCATGCGGCGAGGCCACCGCGAACAGGTCCTGATGGGTGCGTACGGCCCAGTCGCCGGGGTACTCGAACGTGAGCGGCGCGGCGGAGCTGGTCTTGTAACGGGACCAGGTGTCCCCCTGGTGGTTCATGACGATCATCACGACCAGGGCGAGCGCCGCGGCGGCGGCGACCAGCGTGGCCGCCACGATCGGGACGCGTCCGGGACGCCTCGCCGCGGACGGCTGCGTGGGCGCCCCTTGGGCACCGCCCGGAGACCGCGCGAACGCCGGCCCAGCGTTCGGCCCTGTGTGGGACCCGGCATGTTCACCGGCATGTGAACCGGCAGGGGACCCGGCATGCGAACCGGACTGCGCGGCCGGGTGTGGGCCCGGCTGGGCGGCGTGCCGCCCGGGCCGGAGTACGGGGTGCGGGCCCGAGCCCGGCGTGGGGCGGGGCACGAGATGCGGCCCCGAGGACCCTCCCGGCGAAGGCTCCCCCTGGTGCCCGCTCATCGCCTCGCGCAGCGCGGTCACGAACGCCGCGCAGGTCGCGTAGCGCTGCTCGGGCGCCTTGGCCAGCGCGCGCATCATCACGGCGTCGACCCGCGGCGGCAGCTCGGGCCTGAGCTGCGACAGCGGCGTCGGCTGCTCGGCCAGGTGGGCCCAGAGCAGCGCGATGTCGTTCTCACGCTGGAACGGCAGCCGCGCCGACAGCGCCTCGTAGACGACGCAGGCCAGCGCGTACTGGTCGCAGCGGCCGTCGATGGTCTCCTTGTTGATCTGCTCGGGCGACATGTAGCGGGGCGTGCCGATGAACTGGTCGGTCTGGGTCAGCCCGGAGATCGACGAGCGGTGCTTGGTGATGCCGAAGTCGGTGAGGTAGACGTGGTCGCCGGCCAGCAGGATGTTGGCCGGCTTGACGTCGCGGTGGATCAGGTCGTGCGCGTGGGCGGCGTCGAGCGCGGCGGCGACCTGGGCGAAGATCTGGTTGGCCGGGCCGAGCGGCAGCGGCCCGCGGTCGTAGATGAGGCGGCGCAGGTCGAGGCCGTCGACGTAGCGCATGGCGATGTAGAGCACGCCGTCGGCGTCGGCGTTCGCCTCGTAGATCGGGATGATGTTGGGGTGCTCGATGCTGGCGACCGTCCTGGACTCCAGGATGAACCGCTGCCTGAACCGGTCGTCGACGCTGAGCACCGGGTTGAGGATCTTCAGCGCCACGCGGCGGCTCAACCGGGGGTCGAGCGCCAGGTAGACGACGGCCATGCCGCCCTTGCCGACGATGTCCTCGATGTAGTATCCGGCCACCTCCTGGCCGATGAGCGATCTTTCGTTCACGTGCATCACGTCTCGGTGGGGTGGCCGCAGTAGCCGCAGAAACGATGCGCGGGGCCGAGCTTCATACCGCACGAGGTGCAGTATTTGATCGCCGGGTCCGGCGCGGTCATCACCTGCTGCTGCGGGGCCATGTGGAACGGCTGGGAGCGCCGTACGACCACGGTCTGGTGGGCGCCGTCGTCGGGCGGTGGACCGGCCGCGAGCGGCTGCGCCGGCGTGGTCACTTCTTCGGGATCGCGGCGGCGCCACAGCAGATAAGCCCCGCCGCCCGCGGCCAGGAAGAGGATCCCCGCCGCCAGGAGGAACGGCCACAGCGGGGTGGAGCCGGCCGGTTCGGCCGCCGCCTCCCGCGTGCCCTGGTCCTCGGGGCCGCCCCGCTTGGCGAGCGAGGTCTTGAGCAGCTCCGCGGCCACCACGTTGCCCGGGTAGAGCTCGAGCACGCGCTGGAAGCCCGGCGCCGCCTCGGTGAAGTATTTCGTGTGGTAGCGGGTCAGCGCCGCCTCGAACGCCGTGTCGATCGCGCCCCTGCGCGGCTCCACCCCGGCCTCCGTGAGGGCCTTGGTGATCTCCCTGACGCCGATCATCCTGGCGTCGTCGCCGCCGCCGACGAGCAGGCCGATGACGTGGCCGTCCTTGTCGCCGATGACCGGCGCGCCGATCATGCCCCTGTCGGCCAGGCCGCCGAGCTTGACCGGCTCGTTCACCTTCTTGTCGGGGTCGGTGAAGGGCCTGCCGGCGTCGCCCGACGTGCCTCCCTTGCCCAGGTGGGCGATCTCGACCGTGTGGGTGGTCTTCGGGCCGGGACGGCCCAGGAAGCCGGCCACGCTGGTGGGCGCGCCCTGCTGGTCGGGCACCTTGTCCGCGAGCGGCGCGGTGGGCATGCCGACGCTCCCCGTCACGGGGTCGAGCGGTACCAGAACGGCGGGGCTGTCGGCTTTCCCGCCCGCCCTGGCGAGCTTGAGCTTGTAGCCGTCGGCGCTGGCCGGCGACACGTTGGGGAAGGCGGTGATCTCCGTGGTCACGTTGATGATGCAGGTGGCCGTGTCACTCTTGGGCGGGTAGCAGTCCTGCAGGTGCCGGTCGAGCAGCTCGTTCGAGAGCTCGTGCTTCTTGTCGTCGGCCGGGATCTCGACGTCGTGGTGCTCGGCGAAGATCTTGTTCGCTGCGCGTACGGCGACGTCGTCGTCGTTCACCGCCAGGCGGCGGAGCGCGACGACGCTCCCGTCGGGGCTGATGACGGTCCCCGTTCCCGCGGCGAACGGGAAGTCGTAGGACCGCTCCACATGTTTGAGCCGGCCGACGTGGTCGAGCAGGGTGATCTCCACGTGGGACACGGCCTCCAGCCGTACCACGGCGGGGCTCACCAGGTCGGTGATCCCGCTGGGATGCTCGTGTGCGGCGACCGGCATCGCGACCAGCACGAGCGCCGCCGCGACGCCACTGGCAAGAGCTCTGAGGCGCGCCATCTCTCCGCTCCCAAAGGCTGGATTAAGACCAGGGTCCCAATCGGGTGCCGTAAGTCAATAGACGACTACGTAGACAAGCGCTTGCTCGTGGACATGACGTACGCGGATGGGGTTCGTGATCGGCGTCGATGTCGGTGGCACCTTCACCGACGTGGTCCTTCGCGCCAAGGAGACCCGGCGCGGCACGTTGGCCGTGGCCAAAGTATTGAGCACCCACTACGACCCCATCGCGGGAATCCTCGCCGGCGTTACGCGCGCGCTCGGCGACCGCGACCCCACCCAGGTCGAACGGGTGGTGCACGCCACCACGCTGGCGACCAACGCGGTGCTCGAACGCACCGGCGTACGGGTGGCTCATGTCACCACCCAGGGCTTTCGCGCCACCATCCGGCGGTGTCATCTCCGCCAGCTGGCCGCCCGGCGGGCGGTGGCCACGATCGAGTCGGGCCCCGCCGCGGGAGTGCCGGCCGCGGCGGGCGCCGGGCGGGCACCGGCGTGCCCATCAGGACCCCGGCCATCGACCTGGCCGAGGTCGGCGCGGGCGGCGGCAGCGTGGCGTGGCTCGACCCCGCGGGCGCGCTGCGCGTGGGTGTCACGGTCGGTGGACGTGCGTTTCCAGGGCCAGTCGCACGACCTGAGCGTCCCGTGGAGCGCCGACCGCGCGGCGACCGGCTCCGGCTGCCGCCGCCGGGCCGCGACGGCGGGCCGCCGGGGCGGCTGGGCGGGTTCTTCAAGCGTCATCTGGACGGGACCGTGGAGCGCCTGGCGTCGAAGGTCAAGGCGGGGCGCGTCACCCCCCGGGGAGCGGCCGAGGACTACGGCGTCGGCGCTCAGTAGTCGGTCAGGTCGGCGGGATCGAAGCTCACGGGGTAGGGAGCGGAGAGGCTGACCTTGTCTCCGGCCTGGTGAGTGCTGGGCCCCCGGTAGGAGCCCTCGTCGAGCTCGTGAACGTAGAGCGCCGGCCCTTCGTCGAGCTCGACGCGCCAGTAGGTGGGGATGCCCGCCGCCGCGTATGCGGCGGCCTTGGTCGCCCTGTCGCGGATCTTGGTGGTCGGGCTGACCACCTCGACGGCCAGGAGCACGTCCTCGGGCGCGAACATCAGTTTCACCGACCGGGCTCTCTCCTTCGGCACCACCACGATGTCAGGGATGTAGAAGTCCTTGTCCGATGCCCGCACGTTGACGGTGGAGAACACCTTCAGGTGCGGCGGCGCCGCTTGATGGAGAATCGTCTGCAGAAGGAAGATCGCGTCCTGGTGCAGGGGGGTGGGGGCAGGGCTCACGAGTAGGCTCCCGTTGAAGAGCTCGTATCGGTTCCCGTCGTCGGGGAACCTGAGCAGGTCGTCGACGGTGAACGGCGGCGCACCCGGGAGAACCGTGCGCCTCGTGGTCGGCTCATCCGCGGCCGTTCCGCTCTTCGGTTCGATCGTCGCCATTGCGGTCACCCACTCAGTATCGGGAGTCACGCCCTCGCCCACATGCTACTTCCCCGAAAATCATCACCCTGGGTGACGGAGACGCCACGATTCGGCGCCGCGCCGGACCGCCTGGTGCACCGCCGCGATCACGGCCGACCTCGAGGCGGGGCGCGTCACTCCCCGAAGAGGCCGAGGACTACGGGGTCAGCCTCTGAGACGCATCAACTGGGCGGGATCGAAGGTCACGGAGAAGGGCGCCGGCAGGGTGATCATGTTTCCGGCCTTGTGAACGGCGGGTCCCGCGTAGGAGTGGCCGTCGAGTTCGTAGACGTAGATTCTCGGCCCTTCCATGGGCTCGACACGCCAGTAGAGGGGAATGCCCGCTTCCGCGTACGCCTCCACCTTGACCGCTCTGTCGACGGACTTGCTGCTCGGGCTGACCACCTCGATGGCGAGGAGCAGGTCGCCGGGTGAGTACATCAGGTCCACCCCGTCGGACACTGCCTCGGGAACGACGACGAGGTCGGGGATGTAGAAGTTCTCGTTGCTGTAGCCAACGTTGACCGTGGTCAGGCACTCCAGTTCGGGCGGCGCCGCGCTCTGTAGGATGATCATCAGCCGGGTGATCACACGCTGGTGCAGAGGGGTGGGGGCAGGGCTCACGAGTAGGCTCCCGTTGAAGAGCTCGTATCGGTTCCCGTCGTCGGGGAACCTGAGCAGGTCGTCGACGGTGAACGGCGGCGCACCCGGGAGAACCGTGCGCCTCGTGGTCGGCTCATCCGCGGCCGTTCCGCTCTTCGGTTCGATCGTCGCCATTGCGGTCACCCACTCAGTATCGGGAGTCACGCCCTCGCCCACATGCTACTTCCCAGAAAGTCCTCACTTTGAGTGATGGACACGCCACGCCTCGGCGCCGCGCCGGACCGCCTGGTGCACCGCCCGCGCCACCCGCGCCCCCCACTCCGAGCGCGGCCCGCCGAACACCTCCCGCGACCCGCCGGCGGGCACATCGGCGGGCACATCGGCGGGCACATCGGCGGGCACCACCACGCAGACCGCGTCGGAGGCCGTGCCCGTGCAGGGGAACCCTGCCTCGATGAGCGCCTGCGTCTTCGCCTCGGTGACCGTCATGACCGTGTTCACCAGCGCGGCGTCCGTCATCGCCACCGGCAGCACGGTGACGATGTTGACCGTGCCCACCCGCATGGGCGCGAGCTCGAGGTCCTCGGCGCCTTCCGGGGCGGCGGCCCACGTGGGCACCCGCAGCCCGACGGTGGCCACCGCCTCCACGCCACCGTCCGCGGCGCGCGCGTAGCGGTCGACGGACGCGGCGGTCATCATCCCGACCCCGTCACCCGCGGGGCCTAACGACCGCAGGTGCTCGGCCGGGTCCATTCGCGCGTAGCCGGCCACGACCTGCGCGTTCAGCACCCACGCGCGGGCCCCGATCCCGCCGCCCAGCATCGCGGAGGAGATCATCCGCCATCCGGGCCCGAACTCCCACAGCAGCGACCCGAGCCGGGCGCCCTCCTCCACGCGGAACGTCAGCTTCACGGTCCTCCCCTGACCAGGTGCACGACGGGCCGCCCGTCGGGCCCGGGCTCGATCTTGACCTGGGCGTCGAAGTGCCGTCCCACCAGCGCCTCGGTCAGCACCTGGGCGGGCTTGCCCGCGGCCACCGCCCGTCCCTCGGCCATGAGGAGCAGGGAGTCGGCGTAGAGCCCCGCCACGGTCAGGTCGTGCAGGGTGGTGACGACGGTCAGCCCGTCGGCCCTGCGCAGGCGGTCGACCAGCTCCAGCACCTGCTGCTGGTGCCCGAGGTCGAGCGCCGTCGTCGGCTCGTCGAGCAGCAGCACGGGGGCCTCCTGGGCGAGCGCCCTGGCCAGCACCACGCGCTGCCGCTCCCCGCCGGACAGCTCGCCGACGCGACGGGTGGCCAGTCCCGTCAGGTCGAGCCGGTCGAGCACGGAGGCGGTGACCCGACGGTCGTGCCCGCTCTCCCTTCCGAGGTAGGGGATGTACGGGGTGCGCCCGAGCAGCGCGTAGTCGAAGACCGACATGTCGGGCGGCAGGGCCGGCGACTGCGGCGCGTACGCCACCAGCCTGGCCCGCGCGCGGGGCTTGAGCGCGGCGGCCGGCCGGGAGTCGATGGTGACCTCGCCCCGGTGCGCGACCAGGCCCATGACCGCTTTGAGCAGCGTGGACTTGCCGGCGCCGTTGGGCCCGATGATGGCCAGCCATTCGCCGCGCCGCACGTCGAGGCCGACGTCCGCGACGACGTCGCGCCCGCCGAGCCGCACGGAGACGGCGCTGATCCCGATCATGTGGCCGCCCGCCTGGTCACGCGCAGGATGCCGACGAAGAACGGCGCTCCCACGAACATGGTCACCACGCCGATCGGCAGCTCGGCGGGCGCCAGCACGGTGCGCGCGACGAGATCGGCCAGCACCAGGAAGGCCGCGCCGCCGATCAGCGAGAGCGGCAGCACGCTCCGGTACGAGCCGCCCGCCAGCCGTCTCACGACGTGCGGGACGACGATGCCCACGAACCCGATCAGCCCGCTCACCGCCACGGCCGAGGCGGTGGCCAGCGACGCCGCCAGCAACACCGTGAAACGCACCCTCGCTGCGCGCACCCCGAGGCTGGTGGCCTCCTCGTCGCCCACGGACAACACGTCGAGCATCCTCCCGTGCAGCAGGAGCAGGACGGCGGAGACGGCGCCGTACGGCAGGACCAGCCAGAGCTGGTCCCATCCGCCGCCGACGTCGCCGAGGATCCACGAGTAGATGCGCTGCAGCTCCTCGACCTTGAGCTGCTGGACGAACGTCTGGATCGCGGTCAGGAACGACGTGACCGCCACCCCGGCCAGCACCAGCGTGGCGGTGCCGCCCGCGCGCCCGGCGGCGTTGCCCAGCGTGTACGCCAGGAAGACGCCGCCCACGGCCCCGGCGAAGGCCGCGATCGGCACACTGCCCTCCGCGGCGGGCAGCAGCACGATGGCCGCGGTCGCCGCGAGCCCCGCGCCGGCGGCCGCGCCCAGCAGGTAGGGGTCCGCGAGCGGGTTGCGGAACACCCCCTGGTACCCCGCCCCGGCCATGGCCAGCAGCCCGCCGACCACGGCGGCGACCAGGACCCGGGGCAGCCGCAGCTCGAACAGCAGCCCCTGCTCGACGGGGGCGAGCCCCGAGTCGACGTGGACGAGCGGCAGCCAGTCCGCGACCTGCAGCACGACCTGCCACGGCGAGATGTCGGCGGCCCCGTCGAGCAGCCCGGCGACCATGGTGGCGGCCAGCACGCCCAGGGCGCTCGCCACCCAGGCGGGTCTGGCCCTGGACGGGCGGGCCTGCGTGGTCACGGTCGGCTCGTGCCGTCCCCTGCGCCCGCTTCGGTCACGGCGGCGCCGATCGCCTCGGCCAGCTCGACGACGCGCGGCCCCCAGCGGGAGGCGATGTCGTCGTCGAGCTGGATCACCTGGTCGTTCTTGAGCGCCGCCAGGTTCTTCCATCCGGGCCGCTTGGCCAGGGTCTCCTTGCTCTGCCCGCAACACTTGACATCCGCCAGGAAGATCAGGTCGGGGTCGGCCTGGGCGACGAACTCGGCGGAGAGCTTGGGGTAGCCGCCCGCGGACGCGGGCGCCTTGTCGGCGATGTTGGTGAGGCCGAAGATGCCGTAGATCTGGCCGATGAACGTCTTCGACGTCGCGGCGTACGGCGTCTGGTCCAGCTCGTGGTAGTAGGTGAGCTTCTTGTCCTTCGGCGCCTCGGCGGCCAGCTTGTCCATGGCCGTCTTCATGCCGGAGACGACCTCCTCGGCCTTGGCCTTGTTGCCGGTGGCGGCGCCGAGCTCGAGGATCTCCTCGTACGTGTCGTCGAGCTTGGTGGCGGCGGGCTGCACCAGGACGGGCACGTTCACCTTGCCCAGCTCGGCGACGATCTTGTTGAGGTCGTCGGAGACGACGACCAGGTCGGGCTTCTCGGCCACGATGGCCTCGACGTTGGGCTCGAAGCCCGACAGGTCGGTCTTGGGAGCCTCCGGCGGGTAGTTCGACTGGTTGTCCACGGCGACGACCTGGGGGCCCGCGCCGATGGCGAAGAGCGTCTCGGTGTGGGTGGCCGACAGCGAGACGACGCGCTCCGGCCTCCTGGCGATGGTGACCTGGCCGTTGCCGGCCTCGATCGTGACGGGGAACTCTCCCGGGGGGGCGGCGGGGGCCGAGGACGCGGGGGCGGAGGAGGGGGTGGCTGTCGTGCCGGCCTGGCCACAGCCGGCCAGGACGAGCGTTCCCAGCAGCGCGCCCGCGAAGGCCGTTCGTACGGGCCTCACGAGTAGTCCTTTCACACTGTCGGAACCGAGAGACCCGCATAGAGCGACGGATCACCCTTTTCCACGAGGGCTGATGACGTCGGCGCAGCGGCAGGCGACCTGGCTATGACAGTTGCGGGACAGCGCCGGATTCGCACCGGACTTCGCTGCAACGCTGCGCGTCGGACAAACGCTATCAATCCCCCGATGGCGCCGGGCGTCAAGGGGCCAGTTGGGCCTCCGCCTCGGCGATGATCCGCTGGAGCCGGAGCCCGTGGGCGGCGTCGAGCGGGTGCCCGCCGCCGTTGCGCACGGTCTCCGCGAACTCCGCGGCCACGTTCTCGAGGGGGTCGTCGTCGAACGGCAGCAGCACGGCGTTGCCGGTGCGGCCGTACACGGCGAACGACGACGGGGGCAGGTCGCCGACGGCGGTCATGCACAGGGACACCTCGCTGACGGCGCCGTTCTCGTGCTCCAGCAGCAGCCCGGTCCAGCCGAGGGGGTGGCCGTGCGCGCGCACGCCGGTCACCCGGCCGAGCGCGGCGTCCAGCATGTCGATGACGTGCGGACCGACGTCCAGGAGCGCGCCTCGTTCGAGCCGCCACGGGGTGGCGAAGTGGTGGTCGCCGAGGAGGGCGCCGGAGATGTTGGCGGCGTGGCCGCCGAACGCCTCGATCTCGGCGCACCGGGCGAGGAAGATGCGGGTCTGGGTGGCGTACCGCATGGTGAGCACCATCTGGGAGGCGACGCCCGCCTCCGCCACGGCGCCGGCCAGGCGCTCGGCGGCTTCGAGCGAGTCGGCCAGCGGCTTCTCCAGCAGCAGCGCCTTGCCCGCGCGGGCGGCGCGGACGCCGATCTCGGCCTGAACGGCCGGCGGCACGCAGAACGCGACGGCCTCGCAGGCGTCGAAGAGCTCCTCGACCCGCTCGAACACCGGCGCGCCGAACCTGCCCGCCGCCTCCGGCCTGCGGGCCCACACCCCGGCCAGCCGCGTGTGCGGCCCTCTGGCCAGCATCGGCGCGTGCGCCATCTCCGCCCACGGCCCCGCTCCGACCAGCCCGACCGCCACCGGCTCCATGCGCCCCTCCTCGACCTATACAAAACCCGCAATATTTGACATCTAACCCTCCAGTAGCGTTCCTACGCTCCCTTCTCACCCCGAAACTGACGCTTTCCTGCTATATCCGGACGTCACGACCGCTCCTGCGCGCGCTCGCCACCTGACGCCTGGCCGCGACGGGCCGTACCGGATGATGGACACCATGGACGAGATGTTGCTGCTCCGGCACGGCGCGACAGAGTGGAGCCAGGCAGGCAAGCACACCGGCCGCACCGACCTGCCGCTGACCGGCGACGGCGAGGAGCAGGCCAGGGCGCTGGCGCCGCTGGTCAAGGGGCGCGAGTTCGGCCTCGTGCTGGTCTCGCCAGCCCAGCGCGCGCGGCGCACGGCGGACCTGGCCGGGCTCAACGGCTACCGGGTGGACGCCGACCTGTGGGAATGGGACTACGGCGGCTACGAGGGCATCACCACGCCCGAGATCCGCGAGAGCCGCCCCGGGTGGTACCTGTGGCGCGACGGCGTGATCCCCGGCGACGCCGAGCACCCAGGGGAGAGCGCCGCGGAGGTCGCCGCCCGTGCCGACCGGGTGATCGAACGGGCGCGCGCCGCGCGGGGACGGGTGGCGCTGGTGGCGCACGGCCACTTCCTGCGCGTCCTGGCCGCCCGCTGGCTGGGGCTCGGCCCCGCGGAGGGGCGGCTGTTCAGGCTCGACACGGGCACGTACTCGCGGCTCGGCTTCGAGCACGCCGAGCCGGTGCTCATGACGTGGAACGCCCCGGCCGGCTGCCTCCAGGCGTCCTGACCGCGCCCGGCTCGGCGTCGGCCGGCACCGGGGAAGGTCGCGGGCCGCGCCCGGTGAGCCACTCCAGGACCCTGCGGTGCCCGGCGGCGGCGTCCTCGAAATGGCCCCAGTGCCAGTACCGCGGCTGGTCGCGGATGCCGGTCACCCAGGTCCGGTAGGAGACGGAGGCGCCCGCGGTGGCGGGAGCCACGCCGTAGGTGCGGATCACGACCTTGCCGCCCGGCGCGAACAGCACGTCGTCGGCGATCGGGTACCACGTCATCTGGTCGAGCATGACCCCGATCCTCACCCCGGCCGGAGGCAGGGCGGTTACACCTGCGGCTCGCCCCCGTTAAGCGGGCGAGCCGCAGGTGAACACGGTGTTACACCAGCAGTCCGTCGAACTCTCCGTCCTTCACCCCGAGCACCAGGGCCCGGATCTCGTCGCGGGTATAGATGAGGGCAGGGCCGTCGGGGAAACGCGAGTTGCGCACCGCGATCCCTCCATCGGGAAGCTCCGCGAGCTCCACACAGTTGCCCTGCGAGTTGCTGTAGTGGCTCTTGCGCCAGGCGACCTGGGTCAGGTCCGCCGCGGGCATGCCGTTGTAGGTCTGGTTCATCTACATCTTTCTGAGAAGACCGCCGATGAGCTCGACGGTGCCCCCTGGCGTGGTGCTCTCCACGCACAGTTGCTCCATTGCCGTGAGATACGGATCGATGTCCTCACGCTTGTCCAGGTACAGGGCACCCCAGAGCTGCTCGACGTAGACAACGTCCGACAAGTCGGACTCGGGAAACCGCAAGATGCTGAACGCGCCCCCCTCAGCGGCATGTTTGCCGAACCTGAAGGGCATCACCTGAAGGGTGATGTTGGGAAGGGCAGCGACTTCCAGCAGATGCTGGAGCTGCTCGGCCATGACCTCCCGCCCGCCGATGGTCCTCTTGAGCGCCGCTTCGTCGACGACGGCCCACAGCCGGGGCCCGTCCTTCTGCGTGAAGCGCTCCTGGCGCTGCATGCGCATGTGCACGCGGCGCTCGATTCTCTCCGGACTCGCATCGGGGTTGCCAAGCTGGAAGACCGAACGCGCGTACGCGGCCGTCTGCAGCAGGCCCGGCACGAACTGCACCTCATAGGTGCGGATCACGCTGGCGGCCTCCTCCAGGCCCACGTACGTGGTGAACCACGCCGGCAACTCCGCCGAGTACTTGTGCCACCACCCGGGGGTGTTGGCCTCGCGAACCATTTCCAGTAGGGCACGGCGCTCGGCATCGTCGACGACGCCGTACAGGGTGAGCAGGTCTTCCACGTCACGTGTCTTGAAGCCGACGCGCCCGAGTTCCATGCGGCTGATCTTGGACTCGGACGCCCGGATGTGAAATCCGGCCTGAGCACGGTCCAGGCCGCTGGTTTCACGCAGGCGCCTGAGACTCGCCCCCAGCATGATGCGCCGAACGGTCGAGCCGGAACCGGGCGGATCAATGGACACGTGCTGCTCCTTGGTCGTTTCCTTGCGACTCAGTCTGTCACTTCACAGCCCAAAGATCATGGGCCGCGGACAAGATCCCCTTTCCCCCATATTGACCTTTTGAGGGAAACCGTAGCGCGTGCACGTGTTGTCTGCACGTGCATTCGCTCTTGCAGTTGCACGAGAGTTTGGCGCAGAATGATCTACGTGCAATCCACCACGGCGCCCGGCCAGTGGACGACGTTCGATTGGTGGCCTCCGGTCGGCTGGTGGCCGGAGGCGGCCCGCGATCTGCTGGCCCCTGGCCCGTCGACGAGCGCCACGTTCGTGCTGCCGCCCACCGCCTCCTCGGTCCACTCGGCCCGCAGCTTCGGCGCCGGCGTCCTGACCGGGTGGGGGCTGACCGAACTCATCGAGAACATGGAACTGGTGGTCTCCGAGCTGGCCACCAACGCCCTCCGCCACGGCCTCTGCCTCGACGACCCACGCCGCGAACGCGCCGTCCACATGTCCCTGGTGCGCCGCGGGCCGCTCGTGACCAGCGCGTTCACCGATCCAGGGTCATCGGTGCCGGTGCTGCGATACCCTGGCCCCCTTGACACCGGTGGCCTCGGACTCCACATCGTCGAATCACTCAGCCTCCGCTGGGGCTGGTCCGCACTCGCACCTCACGGAAAGATCGTCTGGGCAGTCCTCTCCTGACCGGGGGTGATCTGCATTACCGTGGATGGTCATGGCTCACGGTGAGTCCCTTGCGCGCGACCCCATGAGAGTGCTGACAGATGGAAGATCACCTGCTCGGCTGGCTGCGAACACTAGAGGAAGACCGGCTCGGCCGCGTCCTGGCCAACAGGCCTGACGCCATCGCCGCGCCCTGGCCACGGCGGCTCGACACCCTGGCCCAGCGACTGGGCAACGGCTTCGCCGTCATGGAGACCCTGCGGAGGCTCCCGCTCCCCTGCCTGCAACTGGCCGAGGCGGCCCTGGCCATGAGCCGTCCCACGGCCGACCGGCTGGCGGCATTCGTCGACGCCCGGCTCGATGACGTGACCCCCTGGCTCGAACACCTCTACGACCACGCGCTGGCCTGGCCAGGCGACGACGGCGTGATCCATCTGGCCGAGGGCGTGACGCGCTGGTGGTCGGCGCCGCTGAGCCTGGGCGAGCCGCTCGACCACTACCTCAATTCCTGGACGATCAGCAACGACGCGCTGCACGCGCTGGCCCGCAACCTCGGCCTGCCCGCGCAGGGCAACAAGCGCCGCGCGATCGCCCGCGTCACCGAGGCGCTCGGCGACGGCGAGCGGGTGCGGGCGATGGTGTCCAAGGCCCCCGAGGGCACCGTCCCGCTGCTCGACCGGTTCGCCTGGGAGGGCCCCACGCTCAACGTCGACGGAGGCCGCTTCGTCATCCCCGGCACGCCGGAGAAGTGGTGCGCCGACCACGGCTTGTTGTTCAGGCCGAGCTGGCACGTCGCCGAGATCCCCCGCGAGGTGGCGATCTGCCTGCGCGGCCCCGGCTACCACCCGCCCTACATGCCCGAGTCGCCGGAGGTGGCCACCATCCCGGTCGACCCCGAAGAGGTCGACCACCTGATGACGCTGGCCGCGCCGCACGTGGTGGAGCGGTGCGCGGCCCTGCTGGACAACACCGCGAAAACGCCGCTGCCGCTGCTCAAGACCGGCGGCGTGGGCGTGCGCGAGGTGCGCAGGATCGCCAAGGAGACCGGCTGCGACGAGGACGAGACGCGGCTGCTGCTGGAGATCTGCGCGGTCGCCAGGCTGCTGGCCTGGGACGAGCAGTCCGGCGGCATGATCCCCACCGAGCGCTACGACCGGTGGCGGCTCGACGAGGGCTCGGCCAGGCTCAGGGTGCTGCTGTCGGCGTGGTGGCGTATGGAGCGCTCGTCGCTGCGCAGGGTCGACGGCAAGTACGGCACCGTGCTCGGCGACGACCCCACCGGGAGCGCGGTGGCCAGGGTCCGCCGGGCCGTGCTGTCGGTGCTGGCCCATCTGCCCGCCGGCACGGCGTTCGCCGGCCGCGACAGCCTCATGGGCAGCGTGCACTGGCACGCGCCGCTGATCGACCTGGAGCTGCTGCGGGAGTGCGCCCCCGCCGTGCTCGACGAGGCCAGGCTGCTGGGGCTGCTGGCCAACAACGCGCTCACCGACCTGGGCCGGGCCCTGGCGGGCCTGACCGCCAGGGCGGGCGACGAGAACGACGCCGCCGTGCCCATGGTCGAGCACGACCCGGTGCTGTCCGAGGCGGCCACGAGGGCGCTGGCGAGCGTCCGCAGGAGCGCCCTGTTCGGCCCCGACCTCACCGCTGTCGTGACCGGACCGCCGTCGGCCGAGCTGGCGGAGCTGCTCGACCGGACCGCCGAGCGCGAGTCGCGGGGCGCCGCCTCGGTGTGGCGGTTCACCACGGAAAGCGTGCGCCGGGCGCTCGACCGCGGCTACGAACCCGACGAGCTGCTCGACGAGCTGGCCGGGGTCGGCACCATCCCGCAGCCGCTTGAATACCTCGTGCGCGACACCGCGCGCCGGCACGGCGAGGTGACGGTCACCACGGTCGGCTGCGTCGTCCAGGCCGCCGACCCGACGCTGCTGGCCGAGATCGCCGCCCACCGGCGGCTGGGCAAGCTGGGCCTGCGGCTGCTCGCCCCCACGGTGCTGGTCAGCGCCGCGCCCGCCGAGCGCACCCTCGCCGCGCTGCGGGAGGTCGGTTACTCCCCCGTGCCCGTGGCCGACACCGGCGAGATCACCATCCACCGGGCCAGGTCCACCCACCAGGACGAGCCGCACAACGGCAAGCTGATCCTGCTGCCCGGCGGCCAGGTGGCCGAGCTGTCCGACTTCACCGGCATCACCGAACTCGAGGCGCCCCCCTACATGCTGGCCGAGCCGCCGCCCGACCCCTTCGAGCACGCCCGCCGCCTGATCGTCGCCAGCCGGGCCGACGCCGGCTCGAGCGGCCGCACCTGGGCGGTCATCGGCCGGATGGCCACCAGGCTGCCGACGGCCCAGCAGTCGCTGCTCGGTTTCGTGGTCGACCGCGGCGTGCGCGCCGGCATCACGCTCACCGACGGGCTGACCGCCACGATCAGCCACGGCGAGCTCAAGGGCGGTGCGCTCGACGCGTGGTGCGAGGAGGCGGGCGACTACCTGGAGTTCCCCCTGGCCGAGATCGTCGAGGTCAGAGGCGCACACTGACGGTGCGTGTCAGGCGGAGGCGGCGACGCGGCGGCGGGCCTCCGGAACGATCAGCGGCGTGGCCGTCTGCGGGTCCTGGATGATCTCGCAGCGCAGGTCGAACACCTGCCGCACCAGCTCCGGCGTGACGACGTCGGCCGGCTCCCCCTCGGCGACGATCTCGCCGCCGCGCATCACGATCAGGTGGGTCGCGTACCGGCAGGCCTGGTTCAGGTCGTGCAGCACGGCCACCATGGTCCGCCCGGCCTCGTGCAGGTCGGCGCAGAGGTCGAGCACCTCGATCTGGTGGGAGATGTCCAGGAACGTGGTCGGCTCGTCCAGCAGCAGGATCGGCGTCTCCTGCGCCAGCGCCATGGCCAGCCACACCCGCTGCCGCTGGCCTCCCGACAGCTCGTCCACGATCCGGTCGCCGAGCTCGGTCACGTCGGTGGCGCGCATGGCCTCGCTCACCGCCCTCTCGTCGGCCTTCGACCACTGCCGCATGAGCCGCTGGTGCGGGTAGCGGCCGCGGGCCACCAGGTCGGCCACGGTGATGCCGTCGGGCACGATCGAGGTCTGCGGGAGCAGGCCGAGCCGCCTGGCCACCTCCTTCGACGGCAGGGAGGTGATGACGCTCCCGTCGAGGTGAACGGCGCCCGTCCTGGGCCTGAGCATCCTGGCCAGCGCCCGCAGCAGGGTGGACTTGCCGCAGGCGTTCGGACCGATGATCACGGTGAAGGACTCGTCGGGGATCGACACGTTCAGGTCCGCGGCCACGACGCGCTGGTCGTAGGCGAGGGTGAGGCTGGTGCCGGACAGGCGGGAGGCCATCAGCGGAGATCCTTTCGCCGGGGCGGTGGCCATCAGTGGCGGTCCTTTCGCAGGAGCAGGACGAGGTAGGTGCCGCCGATGGCGGCGGTCAGCACGCCGACGGGCAGCTGCGTGGGGGCCAGCAGCCGCTGCGCGGCCAGGTCGGCGGCGGTGAGCAGGACGGCGCCGGTCAGCGCCGAGGCGCCCATCGTCACGCCCGGCGAGCGGGTGAGCCGCCGGGCGAGCTGCGGCGCGGCCAGCGCGACGAAGATGACGGGCCCGGCGGCGGCCGTGGCCACCCCGGACAGCAGCACCCCGACCGCGATGGCCACCGCGCGCACGGCCTCGACCCTGATGCCCATGGCCCTGGCCGCGTCGTCACCCATCTCGATCATCCGCATGGGCCGCGACACGTACGCGCTCACGGGCAGCAGCACGGCCAGCGCCAGCGCCACGGGCCCCGCGTGGTCCCAGCCGCGCCCGCTCAGGCTGCCCGTCAGCCAGGCGCCCGCGGTGGCGGCGTCGTTGATGTTCGCCCGGGTCAGCAGGTAGGAGTTGACCGCGAGCAGCAACGCGTTCGCCCCGATGCCGACCAGCACCAGCCGGTAGCCCTGCACGCCGCCCCGGTAGGCCAGCGCGTACACCAGCACGGCGGTGACCACGCACCCCGCCAGGGCGCCGCCGGCGATCGTCATGGCCGAGCCGCCGGCGACCACCGCGATGATGCCGCCGGTCGACGCCCCGGCCGTGAAGCCGATGAAGTCGGGGCTGCCCAGCGGGTTCCTGGTGAGGCTCTGGAAGATCGCGCCGCTCAGCCCGAACGCCGCCCCTACCAGCAGCCCCGTCACCACCCGCGGGGCGCGGAGCTTGCCGACGATCAGCTCGGCGACCGGCGTGCCCTGGCCTAAGACCGCGGTGACGATGTCCGGCACGGGCACCGTGTACTCGCCCGTCGCCAGGGCCGCCACGCTCACGGCGCAGGCGAGCACGACCAGCGCGGCGCCGACGAGCAGGGCGCGGGGCGCGAGCCGTACGGACCAGGATCCGACGCGGATGGTCACAGCGCCGCCACCCGCCTCCGCCTGGCCAGCATGATGAAGATCGGCGCGCCGATCACCGCCCACACGATGCCCACCTGCACCTCTCCTGGCCGCGCGATGAGCCGGCCCGCCACGTCGGCCGCCAGCAGCAGCACCGGCGCGGCCAGCGCCGAGTACGGCAGCACCCACCGCTGGTCGGGCCCCACCACCGCGCGCACGGCGTGCGGCACGATCAGCCCGACGAACCACAGCGGCCCCGCGGCGGCGGTGGCCGCGCCGCACAGCAGCGTGACGGCGACCCCGGTGAGGATCCTGGTGCGGTTGACGGCGACGCCGAGCGCCCTGCCCGCGTCGTCGCCGAGGGCGAGCGTGTTGAGCGGCCGGGCCAGCATCAGGCCGAGCACCAGGCCGGCGGCCATGAACGGCGCCAGCCGCGCGAGCGTGTCGGCCGTCTGCCCGGCCAGCGAGCCGGTCAGCCAGAACCGCATGCGGTCGAAGGTCTGGGAGTCCATGCGCAGGATGGCCGAGGCGATCGCCGTGCAGACCATGCCGAACGCGACGCCCGCGAGCGTCAGGCGTACCGGGCTGGAGCCCGAGCGGCCGGAGGAGGCGAGGGCGTAGACGGCGGCGGAGGCCAGCGCCGCCCCGCCGAACGCGAACCACACGTAGACGGCGGGGTCGGAGAGCCCGAACAGGCCGAGCGCCAGCGTGACGCCGAGCGCGGCGCCCTCGTTGATGCCCAGCAGCCCGGGGTCGGCGAGCGGGTTGCGGGTCAGGCTCTGCATGAGCGCGCCCGCCAGCCCCAGGGTGGCGCCCACGCCGATGCCGAGCAGCGTGCGCGGGACGCGCAGCTCGCGGATGACCGTGTGGTCGTTGGAGCCGTCAGGGGCCAGGAAGGCGTCGATCACCGTGCCGAACGACACGCCGCGCGCGCCCAGCGCCACGCCGGCCATCGCCGTCAGTGCGAGCACCCCCACCGCGACGACCAGCCCGGCGGCCAGGATCGCGGGCCGCCCCTTGCGGTCGCGGGCGGCGCTCGCGTCCCCGCCGGCCCCTGCGACCGGTACGGCCGTGTCCTCAGCCGGACGCACCCGGCCCCCTCTCGTAGCGGTCAAACTTAGGCAAGGCTAATCTAATGGCCTGTAAACAAGGCAAGCCTAACCACTGAGGAGATGCAGATGTCGGGACCCGTACTGCCGCGCAGGGGTTTCCTGTCGGCCACGGCAGGACTCGCGGCGGCCCTGACACTCGCGGCGTGCGGAGGCGGCACCGAGACGGCGCCCACCGCGGCGGGCTCCTCCGCGCCGGCCGGCCAGGGCTGGTCGTTCACCGACGACCGCGGCAAGAAGCTGGAGCTGGCCCGGCCGCCTGCCAGGATCGTCGCCCAGGTGGGCTCGGCCGCGGCCCTGTGGGACTTCGGCGTGCGCCCCATCGCCGTCTTCGGCCCGCACAAGCTCAAGGACGGCGCCAAGGACCCGCAGGTCGGCAACGTCGACATCACCAAGGTCGAGGGCCTGGGCAACGTGTGGGACGAGTTCAACGTCGAGAAGTACATCTCCCTCCAGCCAGAACTCCTGGTCAGCAGCATGTACGTCAAGGACACCCTCTGGTACGTGCCCGAGAAGTCCAAGGACACCATCGAGCAGGTCGCCCCGACCGCGGGCATCATGCTCACCGGCAGGAGCGCCACCGAGGTGATCGGCACATACGAGGAGCTGGCCACGTCGCTGGGCGCCGACATGTCGGGCGTGCCCGAGGCCAAGGCCCGCATGGAGGCCGCCACCGAGGAGCTCGCGCGGTTCAAGGACCTCAAGATCCTCATGATGTCCGGCGGCCCCGACCAGATGTGGGTGGTCAACCCGCCCGAATATCCGGACATCGTGCACCTCACCGCGGCCGGGCTCGACGTCGTCACGCCGTCGAAGGTGGACGAGGGCGGCTTCTTCCAGACGTTGAGCTGGGAGAACGCCGACACCTACGACGCCGACGTGATCCTCTACGACACGCGCACCCAGTCGCTCAAGCCGGAGGAGATGCTGAAGAAGCCCACCTTCGCCAAGCTGCCCGCGGTCGAGGCCGGCCAGTTCTACCCGTGGCGCGCGGAGGTGCCCTTCAGCTACCAGGGCTATGCGGCGTTCCTCGAGGAGCTGGTGGCCAACCTGAAGAAGGCCCGGCCGCTCGGCTAGCCCAGCCGGGGGTCAGCGCGCTCCGCAACGGCGCACCACGAGCAGGGCCAGCGCGCGCGTGACGTCCAGCAGCTCGCTCAGCGCGACCTGCTCCCTGGGGGCGTGCGCGAACCGCACGTCTCCGGGGCCGTAGTGCAGGGTCGGGATGCCGCCCGCCGTGTACAGACGCAGGTCACTGCCGTACGGCGCCGCCGACTCCACCGGCAGGGCGCCCGTCGTGTCGGCGACCGCCCGGCTCACCTCGCCGAGCAGCTCGTGCCCCGCGGGCAGCCGGCCGCTGGCGAACTGCCCGCCCGGCCACGTCACCACCGGCGGGTTGGCCCGCAACCAGGGGTGCGCGACCTGTGCGACCGCCTCCTCGAACGCCGCCCGCGCCGCGGCCGGGTCCTCGTCCAGCCGCACCCCGAGCCGCCCCTCCGCGACCAGCAGGTCGGGCACGGTGCTGGCCCAGTCTCCTGCGCGCACGGTGCCGATCTCGATCGGATACGGCAGTGCGGTGCCGCGGAACACCTCGGGCACGTCGCTGTTGCGCGCCGCCTCCAGCCGCCTGATCGCCTCGAACACCGGCCAGAACACCTCGACCGCGTTGACGCCCTCCTGACGGGTGGCGCCGTGGGCGGCCAGCCCGGCGATCTCCAGCCGGAACGTCAGCGCGCCCGCGTTGGCGGTGATGACCGCGCCGCTGGTGGGCTCGCTGATGACCGCGGCCTCGGCCGTGTGCCCCCTGGCCAGGGTGGCGAACGCGCCCAGCCCGCCGTCCTCCTCGCTGATCACGCAGTGCACGGCCAGCGGCCTGACGAGCCGGATCCCGGCCCGGCGGATCGCCCTGGCCACGGCCAGGTTGGCGACGAGCCCGGCCTTCATGTCGCACGCGCCCCTGCCGTGCAGCACGTCGCCGCTGATCCTGGCGGCGAACGGGTCGCTGCCCTCCCACTTGGCCAGATCGCCGGTGGGGACCACGTCGACGTGGCCTTGGAGCGCCAGCGCGGGGGCGCCCTCCCCCTCGGTCACGGCCACGACGCCGTACCCCTCGGTTCGCGGGGCCTCGGTGCCGGGGAAACCGGGGCGGTCGCCGAGCTCGGCGAGGTCCAGCTTCCACACGTCCACGTCCATGCCCAGGTCGGCGAGCAGGCGGGCGTAGTGGTGCTGCAGGTCGGACTCGGCGTCGGTGCCGGTGACGCTGGGGACCCTGACGGCTTCCGCCAGCAGGTTGACCGTCTCCGCCGTGTCGATGGCGTCGAGTACGCGGGCTTCTACGTCGTGCACGCTGCATTGTCGCATGCCGCCCGCGTTGTCTCGTTCGGGGTGTTCTTTCGTGGGCGGCGTTCAGCAGCCCTCGGCCCGCACGTCGCTGAAGCGCACCGCGAAGCCCTTGCCGGCGGGGGCGGCTGCCATGGCGCCGGCCATCGCGGGCCGGCCGGGCGGGAAGTGGGCCAGGCGGAGCATGGTCTCCGGCGGGTCGCCGTCGAGGCCGTAGCGCACGGTGACCGCGTCGCCGGCGCGCTCGAGCGTGAACGTCACCCACTGCGCCGCGCGTCCGAGCGGGAGCACCGACCAGTCGGAGAACTCCCTGGTCACGACCGTGCTGAGGTGGAAGCCGCCGTCGACGTATTCCACGCCGGCCTTGATCCAGTGCTGCTCGTCGATCCGCAGCACGGCGCCCGCCTGGTCGTACTGCTCGGCGTAGTCACCGGTGAACGTGACGGAGAGCAGCAGGTCGCCGGGCAGGGTGCGGCCGAACATGTGGGCGCTGTCGTAGGTATAGCCGTAGTGGGTCCGGCGCCACATGTCGGTGGCGGGTTCGCAGAAGAGGCTCAAGCCGTCGTCGGCGGTCCATTCGCGGGGAGGGTTGAGCCATTGCCAGCCGGTCTCGCCAAAGGCCGTGATCATGACGTGATCCTGCCACGATCCGGGCGTCCCGGTAAGCGCCCCCGAGGCGGGCGGCGGCCGACCTGGAATTCGGGCGTCCGGTGGCTCGTAAACTTGGGCCTGTGGAAGAGCCCAAGTTCGAGATTCAGATGCTGCACGACCGGGTCATGATCAGCATGGAGCAGGAGGCCGGGGAGCGGCGCAGCGGCTCCGGGATCGTCATCCCCGCGACGGTCAAGATGGCCAACCGCCTGGCCTGGGGCGAGGTCTGCGGCGTCGGCACGAACGTGCGCTCGGTCAAGGTCGGCGACAAGGTGCTGTTCAATCCGGAGGACCAGTCCGAGGTCGAGGTGCACGCGCGGGTCTATCTGGTGATGCGCGAGCGCGACCTGCACGCGGTGGCCACCCAGGAGACCGACCACGGCACCGGCCTCTATCTATGACGCCGGCGACGTCCTGACGAAGGAGAGCCAGAGGTCGGCGTCCCACGTCCTGGCGGGCACGTTGGCCAGCACGCGGGTGACCTTGCCCTTGAGGTCGAGCACCGCCAGGCGGTAGGCGTCCTCGTGCGCGAGGACGGCGATGACGTGCTCGTCGTCCCACCAGCCCCACACCGCGCGCGGCGCCGCGCCGACCCGTGCGGCGATCTTTCCTGTGGCGGGGTCGACCAGGCAGAGCTGCTCCCTGAAACGTTCGGGGCACCACGTGGCCAGCCGCTCGCCGGACGGGGAGAAGGCGTCCTCGGGGCCGGTCGGCGGGCCCGCGTCCGCGTACGTGCGCATGACCGCGCCGTCGGACGCCCGATGGACGCGCAGGCCGGTGCCGTGCCTGGACACGAGCCGGCCGTCGGGGCTCCACCAGAAGCCGGCGTTCGCGCTCAGGCCCGCGATCCTGACCGTGCGGGCGGTCTTGGCGGCCACGTCCACGACCGCGAAGCCGAGCACCCGCCACGTGCCGCTCACCTTCTGCTCGACCGTGAGCGCGACCTTCTTGCCGTCGCGGGTCCAGGAGGCGTAGGAGGCGGTCATGGGCCTCTTGACCGTGCGGATCGTGGTGGTCTCGCCGGTGGTGCGGTCGGTGACGAGGAGCGCGTCGTGGCCCGATCGGTACGCCCTGGGCACCCCGACCGCCAGCCGTCCGCCGGGCGAGAGCGACACCTCGGAGAGGGCCTTCCGCCGGGCGAAGGCGTTGCCGGTGGCGGATCTCAGATAGGTGTCCCGGGTGCCGAGGCCGTAGGCGCTGAGCCGTACGGGATCGCCCGCTTTTTCGCGATATTTCATGCCGCCAGTGCCGGGGAGCTCCAGATCTGCCCTTACGGCGGCCCGTGCGGGCGGGGACGCGGCCGGCGTGGGCGACGCCGCGATGGGGGTGGGGAACGTCAGGGACAACGCGATGGCGATGGTGGCGATCACGCCCGCAGAATAGGCACGAATCCGCGGGTTTTCCGGCGTGATGCCGACTAGGTATGTACGTAGCTCAGCGCGAACCCGATGACGTCGAAGCCGACCGTGCGCAGGCCCAGATAGACGATCAGCCCGGCTGCGGCCAGGGTCACGGCGAGCACCACGATGCGCACCGTCCAGCCCTGCCGTTTGTACCACTCCGTCCAGGCGTGCAACACGCGCTTGCCGAACTCCAGCAGCTTGTGCGCCCAGTGGAACTCCGTGGCCAGCACCGCCAGCCCGGCGAACACGACCAGCCACCCCGGGCCGGGGAACGGCACCATGATCAGCCCGCCGACCACCATGACCGTCCCGATCACGCCGATCACGATCTTCAGCGTCAGCGCGCCCGTACGGGTCGAGCGGATGCCGTCCAGCCAGCCGTGGATGCCCCTGCGCCGACCGGGCATGCTGGACCGACCGGCGGCCCGCCGCTTGATCACGTCGGCGTCGCCGGTGTCGGAGCTCTGAATCGTCACATTTCCCCCCGGCAGTCGGTGTGCCCCCAGGATACGGTGCTGCCCTCAGCCACACTTGCAGACAGCTAACAAAACGCCAAACCCGCAGATGGGTAAAATCTCCTGCTAGAGCAGGCTCTTACCGGCAAATATCGGTTAATGTCTGCTATGCCCGACGTATTGCTCCGTACTGTCACCGGCCCTGTACGCGCGGCCTCCATCGAGGGCGCCGTGCTTCCCCATGAACACCTGCGCACCGACATGCGCTGGGCGGTCGGCATCGACTCCGACCCGCACCGGTGGCTCGACGAGGAGGCCACCGTCACCGCGGAGCTGCGCGAGCTGCGGCAGTCCGGCGGGCTCTCCCTGGTGGTCGACCTGACGTGCCTGGGCATGGGCCGCGACGCCGGCACCCTGGCCCGGGTCGCGGCGGGCAGCCGGGTGGCCGTGATCGCCTCGACCGGCCTGTTCGCCGAGCCGTACACGACCGTCGGCGACGCCGACGTGGACGCGCTCACCGGCCTGCTCATGGAGGAGATCTCCAGCGGCGTGGACGGCACCGGCGTCTTCCCCGGCGTGATCGGCGAGGTCGGCTGCTGGGGCGCCGAACCCTCCCCCCGAGAGGAACGATTCCTGGTCGCCGCGGCCCGCGCCTCGCTCCGCTCACGCCTGCCGGTCGCCACGCACGGCAGGAACGCCCTGTCGGTGCTGGAGATCCTGCTCGGCCAGAACCTGCCGGGTTCCCGGGTCGCCGTCGGGTACGCGGGCGCCGAGCCGGCCGCCGCCAGGAAGATCGCCGAAGCGGGCGCGTACGTGAGCCTCAGCACTCTCGGGCTCGCCCGGCGGCACGGCCCCGACCAGGCGGCCAGGGTCGCGCTCGGCCTGATCGAGGACGGACTCGCGGACCGCCTCCTCCTCAGCACCGGGCTGAGCCGGGTGGCGCAGACGCGCAAGTACGGCGGTCCCGGCTACGCCCACCTCTTCCACGACCTGCTGCCGCGCCTGCGCGACGCGGGCACCGGCGAGGACACCCTCCGCCTGATCACCCACGACAACCCGCTGCGCTGGCTGACCTCCGGGCTGACTTGACCTCAACCGATGTCAAGGTTGCAGACTGCTGTGCATGGTCTTCACGCAAGCGGAACTCGACTACCTATCCACCCAGCACATCGGCCGCCTGGCCACGGTCGCGCCCGGCGGGCAGGTGCAGAACAACCCGACCGGGTTCTTCGTCGACGCCGCCACCGGCACCATCACCATCGGCGGGCACGCCCTCGGGGCATCGAAAAAGTTCAGGAACATCCAGGCGGGCAGCACGGTCGCGTTCGTCGTGGACGACCTGGCCACGGTGGACCCCTGGGTGCCGCGGGGCATCGAGATCCGCGGCACCGCCGAGGCCCTGACGGACCACGAGCCCCCCGTGGCGTTCTTCTCGAGAGAGATCATCCGGATCACCCCCACCAAGATCATCTCGTGGGGTGTGGACGGGGCACGGAAGAGCCGGACGGTGCGCCCCTAGGCTGATCGTATGGCTTCGGTGTGGGTGGTCAGCGGGCCGCCGGGCGCGGGTAAGTCCTCGGTGGCCGCCGCGCTGCTCGCCCGGCTCGACCCGGTGCCCGCCCTGCTCGACAAGGACACCGTCTACGGCGACTTCGTGGCGCGGGTCCTGCGCAGCCACGGCAGACCCGACGGCGAGCGCGAGGGCCCCTGGTACGACCAGAACATCAAGCGTTTCGAATACGCCGGCCTCACCAGGACCGCCAGGCAGATCCGCGGTCACGGCTGCCCGGTGCTGCTCGACGGCCCGTTCACCACGCAGGTGCACGACGCGGCGCGGTGGGCGGAGTGGGTGGCGGAGCTGGGCGGGCCGCCGGTGCGGCTGCTGTGGGTCCGGTCCGACGGCGCGACGCTGCACGAGCGCCTCACGGCCCGGGGGTTCGTACGCGACGCGGGCAAGCTGGCGGCGTTCGACGGCTACCTGCGCGACATCCGGGTGGACGAGCCGCCCGTCGTGCCCCACCTGGAGATCGACAACCGCCGGGGCGCGCCGCCGATCGCGGAGCAGCTCGCGGCGGCGGGGATACCGGCGGGGTCGCGTTCCGGAGACCACGGGGTCACCCGATGGCGGACGGAGGGAAATCACGAGGCGACCCGATAGTCGTCGTCCCGCGCGTCCATGATCGCCATGTGCCCCGGCAGGTGGCCGATCGCGTACTCGACCCCGCTGGCCATCACCGCCGCCTGGGGCGTCACGCCGCACGCCCAGAACCCGGCGTCTCCCCCGCCCGCACCTCCACGGGGTCGCCGAAGTCAGGGCTGGCCAGGTCGCCGATCCCGATCGCCGCGGGGTCGCCCACGTGCACGGGCGCGCCGTGCACCATCGGATAGCGGCCGCTCACCTCGACGGCGGTCCTCACCCGCTCCTCCGGCACCGGACGCATCGAGACGACCAGCGGCCCCGACAGGCTGCCGACCGCCTCGCAGGCGACGCCGGTGACGTACATCGGCACGTTCGTCCCCAGCTCCAGGTGCCGCACCGGCACCCCGGCGGCCAGCAGCGCCCGTTCGAAGGTGAAGCTGCAGCCGATGAGGAACGGCACCAGGTCGTCGCGCCACTCGGCCACCACGTCGTCGAGGTCGGCGACCGCCGCGCCGTCGCGGTAGATCCGGTAGCCGGGCAGGTCGGTACGCAGGTCCCCGGGGAACAGGCGGGTGGACCAGGCCCCCGGCTCGCCCACGTCGAGGACCGGGCACGCCTGCGGGTTGAGGTGGGCGAACAGCAGCAGGTCGTAGCCCAGCCGCTCGGGCACGGCGATGAGGTTGGCCTGCGTCCAGCCCCGGCACCAGCCCGCGGTCGGCACCCGCTCGCCGGAGCGGAAGCGCTCACGCGCCTGCTCGGGACTCAGGTCGGCGACGTCCACCTCTTGACGTTATGACCCCCGCGCACCCCGGTCCATCACCGCGTCCGCCACGTGATGTTGTGATTTCCGGGGTACCGGGTGGCGGTACGGCCAGATGTGAACCTCCTCGACCACGCGGTTCCCGGCCCTCCGTCGCCGCATCGCGGGCGGCGACGGGGGGCCACCGGTGCGGGCAGGACTCGTCAGTATTCGACCTCGAAGGTGTGCGGGCCCAGCGCGTACCCGTCGCCCCTGGGCACCACGTAACCGTGCTCGATGAGCCTGGTCAGGCTCTCCCGCACGTCGCCCTCGTCCACGCCCGCCGCCCGTACCAGCCAGGCGAGCCCCGCGCCTCCGTGCTCCACCGCCTCGGCGGCCACGGCCTCGTACACGTGAATGTCCATGTCCGACAGGGACTGGACATCATGTCCTTCTGTCATGATCGCTGCCTCGCTCCCTCCCTCAGCCGCATCGGATCGATCTCGCGCTCGGGGTAACGGCGGAGGTACTCGGTCTCCAGCTCGTCGGTCCGCGACGTGTGCGTCGCGAGAGCGTCGTCCGACCCGTGGAAGAACGTCTCACTCCGGGTGGCGTGCAGTTGCCGCAGCTCACGCACCAGATCGTCGTCGCTGAGCTCGCCCGCGTCTATTCCCATCGTCGTCATGGGCTCCCTCTACCCCAGAAGACAAGCAACAATATCTGTCACATTTCCTGACATTTAGGCATTGTTTGTAAGACATCGCCGCCTTACCTTCCCGTTATGGACCTCGAGCTCAGGCACCTCAGGATCGTCCGCGCGGTCGCGGACGCGGGAAGTGTGAGCAAGGCCGCGTCCCTGCTCGGGCTGGCACAACCGGCCCTCACCGCCCAGCTCAAGCGCATCGAGAGGGTGCTCGGCGGCGCCCTGTTCGAGCGCGACCGCCGTGGCGCCCGGCCCACCCGGCTCGGCGAGCTGGTGCTCGCCAGGGCGCGCGTGCTGCTACCCGCAGCCAAGGAACTCCAGGACGAAGCGCTGCGTTTCGCCCAGGCTCCCTCCCCCGGCTTCCGCATCGGCTCCACCAACGGCCCCATCCTCGGCGGCCTGGTCGACCGCCTCGCCGCGGAGCGCACGATCAGCACGTTCACCTCCTGGTCGACGCACGAGCTGACCAGCATGGCCGAGCTCGGCCGCCTCGACTACGTGCTGACCGGCGCCTGCGGCGACTCCGGCACCCCCACCGGCTCGCTGCTGTGGGAGACGATCAGCGTCGACCCCGTCTTCTGCCTGGTGGCCGAGAACCATCCCGCCGCCAAGGAGAAAGAGGTCGAGCTGTACGACCTCGCCGAGGAGCAGTGGGCGGTCACGCCGGGAGACGGCTGCTTCGCCGACTGCTTCGCGATGGCCTGCGCCAGGGCCGGATTCACACCTGGCACGATCTATGAGACGGACGTGCCGACGTGCACGCACCTCGCGCAGGTCGGCCGCGCCGCGGTGTTGTGCCAGGCCACCCACCAGCCCGCCCAGGGCCTGGTCATGGTGCCGCTGGCCGGCGCGCCGCTGCGCTGGCGGCAGCTCCTCGGCCGCCATCCCACCGCCCCCGACGCCGCCTGGGTGGTGGCGCAGGCGAAACAGGCCCACATGGACGCCGTACGCAAGAGCCCGGTCTACAACGACTGGCTTGTACGTAACCCGGGATATGGAACAGCTCCATAACCCCGCGATAGGGGCAAATTAGTACTCCTCCGCTTCTGCGTTCGCCGTTACCTTTACGGCACCCCCAGCAGCAAGGAGACCCCCATGCTCCGAGCCCCCGCGCTGATCGCCGTCGCGATCGGCGCCTTGGTCGTGACCGCGACCCCAGCGTCAGCGGCGAAACCCCCCTCCGGCGTGGTCGACGCCATCCAGCGTGACCTCGGCATCACCAAGGAACAGGCGATCAACCGCCTCGCCAACGAGTCCCGCGGCAACGCCGCAGCGCCCACCCTGCGCAAGAGGCTCGGCGACGACTACGCCGGCATCTGGTACGAAGGGGCCGAAAGCGCCCTCGTCGTCGCCAGCGTCGACCCCTCCGACACCGCAGAAATAACCCGCGCGGGCGCGCGAGCGCGCATCGTGACCCGTACGTTCGCCCAGCTCACCAAGGCCAAGGAGAGCCTCGACCAGGCCGCACCGCCCGCCACCGTGCACAGCTGGGCCGTCTCGCCCCAGGACAACGCGGTCGCCGTCCAGACCAGCGACGAAGCGGCGGCGCGATCATGGATCGCCTCCAGCGGCGTGGACGCGGAAGCCGTGAAGTTCGAACGGTCCGCCGAACGCCCGCGCCCGTTCTACGACATCCGGGGCGGCGACGCCTACTACACCTCGGAAGGCTACCGGTGCTCGATCGGCTTCGCGGCCAGGCGCGGCAGCCAGCTCGGCTTCACCACGGCCGGCCACTGCGGCGGCACCGGCGTCACCACCACCGGATACAACCGGGTCGCGCAGGGAACCTTCCAGATCTCGTCGTTCCCGGGCAACGACTACGCCTGGGTGGCGACGAACTCCAACTGGACCGCGCCCGGCGTGGTCAACGGCTACAGCGCCGGCACCCTCCCCGTACGCGGCTCGACCGTCACCCAGCCCCAAGGCTCCGTGTGCCGCTCCGGCTCCACCACCCAGTGGCACTGCGGCACCGTCACCGCGCTGAACGCCACCGTCAACTACCCGGAGGGCACCGTGTCCGGCCTGACCCGGACGAACGTGTGCGCCGAAGGCGGCGACTCGGGCGGCTCGTTCATCTCCGGCGACCAGGCCCAGGGCATGACCTCCGGCGGCTCCGGCAACTGCAGCGTCGGCGGCACCACATACTTCCAGCCCCTCGGCGAACTCCTCTCCGTGGGCGACCTCACCCTGATCACGTCCGGCGGCGACCCGGACCCGCCGGAGGGCTGCCAGAGCTACGAGGACACCTACACGGGATCGCTGAGCGGGAACCAGAGCGCGTACCAGCCGAACGGCTCCTACTACCAGGCCACGACCTCCGGCACCCACGCCGCCTGCCTGGACGCGCCCGACGGCACGGACTTCGACGTGTACCTGCAGAAGTGGAACGGCTTCTCCTGGACCGTGGTGGCCAGAGGCGACAGCCCGAACGCCGACGAGACCATCACCTACAACGGGACCGCGGGCTACTACCGGTACCGCGTGCACGCCTACAGCGGGTCCGGCGCGTACACGCTGGGCCTGAACCGGCCATGAGCACCACCCCCTGAGGCCCACGGGCCGGCGAGTGCCGAGCACCGACACCCGAGACCCGAGGGCCGGCGAGTGCCGAGCAGCACCCGACATTCGCCGGCCCTCCCCCTCCCCCGGCGCCTGGGCGCGAACGTTCTAGACCAGCTCGAACTCCCACCCCGGCTGCCACGCGAACCGACCGACCAGATCCTCCAGCGACGTGCCGTGCAGCAGGTTCTGCAACGCCCAAAGATTCGCGGTGTGCGCCACCACCAGCACCGTCCGCCCCTGCCACTCCCCCATCATGTCCCGCAGGAACGCCGCCGTCTCGGCGACCACCTGCCGGTAACTCTGCCCGCCGGGCCACGGGGTGTCGACGTGCCTGCTCCGCAACGCCGCGACCTCGCTCACCGGCCGCCCGTTGTAGATCCCGTAGTCGCATTCCCTGAGCCGCCGGTCGAGCCTGATCTCCTTGCCGTCCCCGAAAGCGATCTCCGCCGTCTGCACGGACCGCCGCAGGTCAGACGAGTAGACGACATCGACCCTCCGCCGCCGCGCCCCCAGCTCCACCGCCTGAGCACGCCCAAGCGCCGACAGCTCACCCGGCAACCATCCGGTGGCGATGCCCGTCTCGTTGTCCACGGTGGTGGAGTGGGTCTCGTAGATCAGTCTGACAACCACGCCCAGACGGTAGCGGGCTTACCTGCGTACCCGCTGGGAACGCCCGCCCGGCCCCTCGGTCGCGGTGCTGGAGGGCCCGGCCGAGACCCGAATATGATCGCCGCAGGCTCCACCAACACGTCCGGGCGTGAAATGATGTGTGCGGGGATGTCTCCCGTCCGGCCGGGCGCCACAAGCGGTTCCCATGCTCTAGCCTTAGCTTGCGCGAGGCGGCGGCATGATCCTCTCGACGCCCACCGCACGTCACACAACTGAATCCAGGGGCGGTAGCTCAGCCGGTCAGAGCATCGGACTCATAATCCGTGGGTCGTGGGTTCAAGTCCCACCCGCCCTACTCTCCAAAACCGCGTTCGACCTGGGGTTTCTCGGTTCTCGTCGACCTCCGATGCTCGCTGTTGATCATGGTTGGTTGCTCGGTGGTTGCTCTTGTGTACGGACCGTGTACGCCGGTAGATCATTTAGGCCGCCACCGCCAGTTCAGACCCCAAAGATCACCATCCGAAGATCAAGCCGGAAGGTCTGCCCAGCACCGCTGGTCAACGGTGTCTCATGCCCGGTCAAGCCTTGTCCAAGTCGGCTTGTCTCGCTGGTCAGGCCGCTGGTGACCAGCAGATAAAAGATCCGCTGCTGCTCGTAGCAATCCTCGCGGCCGTTTCCAGTGCTGATTAGAGGTCGATCGCCTGGGCTCCCCGTACGACGGCCGCTCAGGACAAAGGCGAAGGCCCGCCGGAGTATCGGCGGGCCTGCCTGGGTTGGGTGGCTCAGGTAGTGGTCGTGCCGGTGTGGTTCGGCAGGGTGATCAGCCGGGCGGTCTGGGCGCCTGCGGCTGCGGTGTTGACGAGGGCGGCGGTGGATTCGGCGGCGGCGCGGGCCATCTCGGGGTAGACGCTGGTGTAGGTGTCGCGGGTGAAGGTGGAGGAGACGTGGCCGAGGGTCTCCTGCACCACCTTCAGGTCGACCCCGGCGGCCAGCATGAGCGAGGCGGCCCCGTGGCGGAGGTCGTGCAGCCGCACTGGTGGCAGTCCCACCTGGAAGGCCAGTTGGTAGAAGTGGTCACTGACCTGCTGCGGATGCAGCGGCCGGCCGATCTCGTCGATGAAGACGAATCCGCTGTTCGTCCAGGCCTCGCCCGCGGCCAGCCGTTCGGCGGCTTGGCGCTTGCAGTGCGTGCGCAGCGCGGTGACAGTGTCCTCATCCAGGGCGATGGTGCGGTCGCTGGCCTCGGTCTTCGGTCTACCCTGTACCGGTTCCCAGCCCAGCTGGGTGATCTGCCAGTGCACCCCTGCGGTCCCGGCGTTCAGGTCGACGTCCTTCCAGCGCAGCCCGACCGCCTCACCCCGGCGCAGCCCGCGCAGGGCGATCAGCCGATAGAGCGCGAACAGCCGGTGAGTGGCCGCCTTAGCAAGAAACGTGTAGGTGTGCGAGGGCGTCCACACCATCACCGGCGACGGCCGCGTACACGTTGATCATGCTGGCGCGGCTGAGCCGGGCCCCGCGCCGCTGTTGCTCGACATCGAGCCGGTCGTGTAGTTCGCGGTTCCAGTCTGCGACCCGCTCATCGGTCCACACCAGCGCCTTCGGGCGGTCGGCGTCGGGGAGTTCGACCACCGCGGCGGGGTTGAAGTCGATCAGCCGGTCCTGCTTGATCGCGATGTTCAGCGCGTGCCGCAGCGTGGCGCGGATGCGGTGCATGGTGGCCGGGCCGACCGGCCGCCGATACCGGACCGACGCCACCCGGGCCGGGTCTCCGCTACCGCGTTCGGCGGCGATGACGTCATTGAACTCCTCGATCGCATCAAACATGCCCGCCACATCCGACACCCGCAGCCGGTCCAACCGGACGTCGCCCAGATACGGGGTGAAGTACAGCCGGATGTGCGCCTCATACGAGCGGCGGGTAGTGGCATCGATCTTCCGCTTCCGCCGCAGAAACTCCTGCATCCATTCGGCGACCGTGACGGTGGGGTTGAGGTCCTGGCGGGTGCGGACCTTGCGCCGCACCTCCTCCACTGCGGGAAGGGTCTTTGTGTCCTTGAGCATGGACAGCATCAGCTCGGTGATCTTCCGCTGGATGTGCGGGTCTTCATCCAGCGCCAGCAGCGCGCGGGCGTGCTCCAGTTCGGCCCCAAGTGGGCGCTGTTGAAGGGTTGCCGGGCGCCTGTGGCGATCAACTGTTTGTCGCTGCGAACGGCATCGCCTGTCGCGGGATCGACGATACGTACCCCCCACTCGTACTGCTTGCCCCACTCCATCGTGCCCGCAGGCACGCGCCAGGTAGTCTGCCCCAGCCTTCCCCCGGAACTCCAGCACGGTGGCGGGTCGGGGACGGGTTGTCCGGGCCAGGGATCCTCTCGGTCTCTTCCGGCTTTTCACATATGTTGAAGTTGAATCGCAGATCCTTTGACGTTCCCCCACCTAGCTTGGTCGCCCGCACCGTGAGGAGCGGAGTGACGCTGCCCACCAGCGAACCCGCGGCGGGATACAGAGGCGATCTGCGGGCTTCCCGGCGCGACGGCGAGGAGAGTCTCGAGCTCTTCCACGAGGCCGGTGACCGATGGGGGCAACTGCAGGCCACGGCCGTGCTGGGACGGCTGGCGGAAATCGAGGGCGACTACCCGCGGGCCGCCCGACTACACCGGGAGGGGGCGCGGATGGCGGAGGAGCTCGGGCTGTGGACCGACGCCTCGATGCGCTGGTCCGAGCTCGGCAGGATCACTCTGCTGACCGGCGACCACGCCGGGGCCGAGGAATTCCACGAGCGGGCCAGGCTCCTCGCCATTGAGCAGGCAGACCAACCGGCCGAGGAGTACGCCGAGCTCGGGCTCGCCCTGGGGGCGCGCCGGCAGGGCAGGCTCGACCGCGCGGAGTCGTATCTGCGCCGGTGGCTGGAGTGGAACCGGCAGTTCGACGCGGAGTACGGGGCGGCGCTGATCCTGGCCGAGCTCGGCTTCGTCGCGGAGCTGCGCGGGGAGGCGAAGACGGCACTGGAGCTGCATCGGGAAGGGCTGGCCGCGGCCCGGGACACCGGCGATCCGAGGGCGATCGCCCTGGCCTTTGAAGGGCTCGCCGGGGCGTGGGCACTCGCCGGTCACCCCCTGCGGGCCACCCGCCTGCTCGGTGTGGCCTCCGCGGCCCGCGCCTCGGTGGACGCGCCGCTGCCCGCTGCCGAACGCGGTGACGTGGACCGGATCGCCGCGGCGCTACGCGCGGCACTCGGAGAAGCGGGCTTCGAAGCCGAGTTCGAACTGGGCGCCGCCCTGAACCCGGACGACGCGGAACTGCTCGACACGTGACGGGATACGCCGGGACGCGCGCCCGGTCGGCACATGGACGGCTGGACGTGAGCACGCAGCGCTCCGGGCTGACCCGTGGTGATCAGAGACGTCGGGCTCTCTTCGATGTCCAGCCTCACTGACTCGGCTCGCGCACGTTCAGCTCGAAATCCACCGTGATGCGCGGCCCGCGTCCACCGGGCTTGCCAGCGATCTGCTCGTGGAGCATCGCGACGGCATCGGAAGCCGGCGCCTCCACGTCAGCGGAGACCGAGGTCAGCGAGGGCGTCGCGAAGCGTGCCCTCGCGACATCGTCGAAGCCCACCACCGCGACCTCCTCCGGCGCCCGCATCCCGCGGGAGCGCGTCCAGCCGGCGCGGCGAAGGCGCCATCGGCCGGGTCAGGACCGCGGTGATCTGCTCACCCCAGCCGTGATCAGGCGGTCGAGGCGGGGCGCGCGGCCTGGTAGATGGTGGTGAGCCAGGTATGGAGCAGTGTCTCCACGACGTCGGATGCCGGCACCGCGGGCTCGTCGCCGGTCAAGGTCGCATAGAACACCGAGTCGTTCATGGCGTTCAGCGCGATGGCGAGATCGCGGGCGCGCGGTCCGGGCGGCGCGGTGCCGCGGGCACGCTCGGCCTCAATGGCCAACGTGGTCCTGGTGATCCATATCTCCTTCATGTCGGACCGCCAGCGACGGACCTCCGCGCTGGTGCGCCCGGCCTCGACGGCGGCGGCCAGCACCGAGCGGTGCGCGCCGTAGGTCGTGTGGGTGGCGACGAGGCACTCACGCCAGTAGCGCACCGGGTCTTCGCGGAGCCGTTCGAACTCTCCTGTCACGGCCTCGCTGATCTCTTCGGTCACACGGTCGAGCAGAGTGAGCAGCACCGCGTCCTTGGATCGGAAATAGAAGTAGAAGGTGGGGCGCGAGATCCCAGCGCCGCGCGCCAGGTCGTCGATCGAGATTTCGCTCAGCGCCCGCTCCTGAAGCAGCTTCGCCGCGGTGGCGAGGATGTCCAGCTCCCGATCGTCGCCTGTGGGCCGGGAAGCACGGCGGCCACGGCTCGAACGTGGTGTCGCAGTGCCGTCGTGGGTCATGCAATCCAGCCTATAGGGCCGGCCGCACCGAATCAACGCAGTGTCGACTTACTCAACACATTGTTGATTATGTCGACATTGTGTCGATATAGTCGAGGTTGCACCTGGGCCATGGCGGCTGGAGGACGAAGGGACAGCCATGACACTCGAACACCTCGACATCCTGATCGTGGGGGCGGGTCTGTCCGGTATTGGCGCTGCCTGTCATCTGCGCCGGAAATGCGCGGGCAAGACGTACGCCGTCCTGGAAGCCCGCGGAGCGATCGGCGGCACGTGGGACCTGTTCCGTTACCCCGGTGTCCGCTCCGACTCCGATATGTTCACCCTGGGCTACCGGTTCAACCCCTGGCCAGAGGCCAGGTCGATCGCCGAGGGCAGGTCGATCCGCGAGTACGTGCGGCGCACCGCGCGAGAGCATGGCGTCGCCGACCGGATCCGGTTCTACCACCGCGTCATCAGTACGGAATGGTCCACCGCCGATGCACGCTGGACCGTTCGGGCAAAGCGCCTCGACACCGGCGAGACCATGCAGCTCACCTGCGGTTTCCTTTTCGTCAACACCGGCTACTACCGCTACGACCAGGGCTTCACCCCCGAGTTCCCGGGCGCCGGCCGCTTCAGGGGGCCCATCGTGCATCCCCAGCACTGGCCGCGGGATCTCGACTACGCCGGCAAGCGCGTCGTGGTCATCGGCAGCGGCGCCACGGCGGTGACTCTCGTTCCGGCGATGGCGCAGGCGGCCGAGCACGTCACGATGGTGCAGCGCTCACCGAGCTATGTCCTGTCACTGCCATCCACCGACCCCGTCGCTGACGTGCTGCCTGCGAGAATTGCCTATCCGATCCTACGGTGGAAGAACATCCTGCTGGGCCTGCTGTTCTACCAGTTGAGCCGGCGCCGGCCAGCATGGGTGAAGCGCTTCCTGCGCAACGGCGTGCACCGTCGATTACCGCTGGACCACGACGTCGACGTCCATTTCAAGCCGCGCTACGACCCCTGGGACCAGCGGCCGTGCATCGTGCCGGACTCTGATCTGTTCCATGCCTTACGCGACGGAAGAGCGTCGATCGTGACCGATGGGATCGACACGTTCACCGAGGACGGGATCCGGCTCGCGTCCGGAAGGGAACTGGCGGCCGACGTCATCGTCACCGCCACCGGTCTGAATCTGATGGCCGTCGGCGGGATGGCATTGAGCGTCGACGGCGCAACTATCGCGATCGGAAGGACGACGGCCTACAAGGGCATGATGCTCTCCGGTGTGCCGAACTTCGCGTTCACCATCGGCTACACGAACGCGTCCTGGACGCTGAAGGCGGACCTGGTTTCCGCTTATGTCTGCCGGCTGATCAATCACATGGAACGACGGGGCTACCGGTTCTGCGTGCCGACCGGACCCGCGCCGTCGGCCGACCCGCTCATCGACCTCAAGTCCGGATATGTCATGCGCAGTATCGAGGCGTTTCCCCAACAGGGGGCGTCGGCACCATGGCGGCTGCATCAGAACTACCTGCGAGACGCCCTGCTGATGCGCCACGGCCGCTTGGAAGACGGGACCATGCGATTCGCCCGGTCGGCGCTCGCCACTCCGGAGAGCCCTGCGCAAGCACACCGTGACGCCGCGACAGAACAGGAGAACAAGAAATGACCTTGCAGATTCCCGCGGTCGTGAACGACGGCGACGGTGGCAGCAGGCTGACCACCGTAGCGCTCGAACAACAAGAAACCGACCTGGGACCCGGCGTGGCTCCCATGTTGTCCACGACCCCATCCGAGGTGGTGTCGATACAGTTCATCGACCTTTTCGCCGGCATCACCATCCCCGCGCACCCGGCGCCGGCCCGCCAATTCGTTGTCGTGCTCCGCGGGAGCATCGAGGCCGAGGACACCACCGGGGAAACCCGGCGGCTCGGGCCAGGAGACGTCGCCTTCGCCGCGGACATCAAGGGAGGCCACATCACCCGCATCGTCGAGCACCCGGCACGTCTGATGTTCGTCGTGCTGCCCGACGGCGCACCCGGCCCGCTCGACACGCGTCACCGATAACGCCGTCAAGGTAGACCGACAGACTTCCGCCAATCCACGCCAACTGGGTGAGACATCCGCTCCACGCACGCCACCAGATGAGACAGGGAGTACGCGTGATCGGGCAGTCACGCCAACTAGGTGAGACGGAACGGCGAATCACGCCAGGTGGTGGGACCGGTCACCAAAATTGCAGTAGCCAAGTACATCCGGCTGAAGGCGGAAAACGAGGGCGGCGAACTCATCGTGGAGCCGTCCGAGGACGCCCTCTACGACGTGATCATTAAGCTCACGCTGCCCGACAACACCTTCGTCATCGTCGAACCAGACGAAGACGACCCCACCTGGTTCGCCTCAGTCGCCCGCCTCGACGATGGCACCTACGAGGTCGAATACCGCGACCCCCTTCGCCGGTATCACCGCCTTGACACCGCGACCGACCCGAGCCGTATCGCTAGGGATGTCACCATCTGGACCGCTCAGGCATCTCGAGCACACGCAGCCCTAACCCGAGACTCCTCACCCGACTTCTGAAGCAGGCCCCCGCATCCCTGTCCTGATGGTCGGAGCTCGCGCACGCCACGCGAAGCCCTCACAAGGGCATGACGGCGGATGCAATTTTCGGCAGGCGCAACGCCATCATCAGGCAATGTCGTTGTACGCGGCCATCGACTACGCCGCCCGAATCGCTACTGCCCAGCTCGGCGCCCAGGCCAAGCCCTAGGTCTAGAGACGTCTACCACCGTCACCACGGCAGCTGCGCAGACGTTCACCTACACCGTTGGTTGAGTCTTCGCGCGAGGACGCCGAAGTGGAGGCCCCATCTCACGCGTGCGCGTGTGCGGGGCGAGCGGGGCCGAACCCGGCGAAGTCGGGGTGGGCGAAGTCCGTCTCCTTCATCCGGCCCGCCTTCTCCTGCCACCGGATGAAGAGCCGGGAGATCACCGGCAGCCTGCCCGCGCGCACCATCACTTTGCGCCGCGTCAGTTCCGCGAGGGTGACGGGGACGAACAGGCTGCGCATCTGTAGCCCGTTGCCTTGGAGGTCGTCGATGGGGGAGCGCAGGTGCCGCTCCCATCGCGCCAGGGCCTTGGTCACGCTGTGGGGGTGGCGGGCCAGCATGGTGCCCAGCAGGTCGGCTCCGGCCAGCCCGGTCGAGGCGCCCATTCCCGCATACAGCGTCACGCACCAGGCCGCGTCGCCGACGAGCACCACCCGGCCGCGATGCCAGCGGGGCATGTGCACCTGCTCGACGGAGTCGAACAGCACATGCTCGGCCGACTCCAGCGCGTCCAGCGCCGCGCCCAGGGACCGGCCGGTCGGTTCGGGGCCGAACACCTCGCGCACTCGCTCGGCCATTGGCCTGGTGAACTCGGCGGCCACGTCGTCGGTGTAGTAGCTCAGCAGCACGGTCGGCGGACGGTCCTTGAACGGGAAGATCCACATCGACCGCCGGTGCTCCATCAGGATGACGCAGTCGCCCTGATGGTGGCCGGGCAGTGCGCCTGGCAGCTGGTAGGCCACCGCCATGCAGTTCATCGGGCGCAGGTGGTGCTCGTCGGGCCCGAACACCAGCCGTCGCACCGTCGAGCGCAGGCCGTCCGCGCCGACGACCAGGTCGAAGCGCTCGGTGACCTCGGTCCCGGCGGTGGTGGCCAGCGTGACGTTCACACCGTCGGTGTCCTGCTCGATCCGGGTCGGCATGGTGGCGTAACGGATCTCGACGTCGGACGGCAGTGCCGCGAAGGCTGCCTCCTCCACGTCCCCGCGGGTCATCATCCACGGCTGGCCGGGGAAGTCTTTGAAGCTCAGCCCGGGCCTGCGCCTGCCCGCTCGGTCGATGTCGTAGCTGTCGCCGTCCGGATCGCGGTCTGTCAGCCTGTCCAGGATGCCCAGGCGTCCGGCGGCGGCCCGTCCTGCGCCGAACAGTGCGATGAAGTATCCGCCGGAGCGCCGGGCGGTGGCCCGCTCGACGATGACCGGTGTCCAGCCGATCTGCCGCAATCGCAGGGCGGTCGCGATCCCGCTGATGCCCAGCCCGACCACCAGAGCCCGGCGGCTGCTGTCCGTTGCGTCCATGGTGAACTCCCTTGCCGGTTCGCTGTCACTCCCACGACGAAGCGGCCCGGCACGCCGGGACGGCGGCGAGTGTGATCTGAGTCTCCCCCGCCTCCGCGCCGCGCAGGCGGGACTGGAAAATGGCGGAGAATGTCCCTTGCGGGGTTGCTCGTTCGTCGGGAAGGTGAGAGCCACTGGCTGGAGGTTGCGATGCAGTACGCCCTGATGATCTACGCCGAGCCCGGTTACCTGGAGGCCCTGCCCGAGGCCGAGCGAGAGACGACGTACGCGGAGTATTTCGCGCTGGCCGATGAGGCGCGCTATGTCGGCGCCATGCAGTTGCAGCCCGCGGAGACAGCCACGTGTGTGCGGGTGAGCGGTGGCCGGATGCTGATGACCGACGGTCCGTTCGCCGACACCAAAGAGGTGCTGGGCGGATTCTGTCTGGTTGAGGCGGACAACCTGGACGAGGCGCTCGAGATGGCGGCGCGCATCCCGGCCGCCAGGCTCGGCGGAACGGTGGAGGTCAGGCCGGTGATGCGGCTCTGAGCGTGCTGGAGGAGGTGTTCCGCGACGAGTGGGGCCGGGTACTGGCCTCGCTGGTCGGGTTCCTCGGTGACTTCGATCGGGCCGAGGAGGCCACGCAGGAGGCGTTCGCCATCGCGGCGCAGCGCTGGCCGACGACCGGCGTGCCGGACAAGCCGGTCGCGTGGCTGGTGACGACGGCTCGCAACCGGGCGATCGACCGGTTCCGCAGGGAGCGCGCCCTGGCCGACAAGCTCCATCTGCTGCCGGTGCCGGAGGCCATCGTGGATGAGTTCGACGACACACTGATCAAGGACGAACGGCTCGAGCTGATCTTCACCTGCTGCCACCCGGCGCTGCCGCTGGAGGGGCAGGTGGCGCTCACGCTGCGGACTCTCGGAGGACTGGCGACCGGCGAGATCGCCCGCGCGTTCCTGGTCCCCGAGGAGACCATGAAGCGGCGCCTGACCCGCGCCAAGGCGAAGATCAAGGCGACCGGAATCCCGTTCGCGGTCCCGGAAGCGCGCCTGCTGCCCGAACGCATCGACGCGGTGCTCGCCGTCATTTACCTGATCTACAACGAGGGCTACCGCGGCCGGGTCGACCTGGAAGCCGAAGCCATCCGCCTGGGGAGGGTGCTGGCCGCGCTGATGCCGGAGGAGGCGGAGGTGCACGGGGTGCTGGCGCTGATGATGATCCACCACGCCCGGCGGCGGGCCCGGTTCTCCGGCGAGGACCTCGTGCTGCTCGACGACCAGGACCGTTCACTGTGGGACGTGAGCCAGATCGCGGCCGGCCGGGCGGTGCTGGATCGGGCGATGGCGTTGGGCGGGCGCGGCGCGTATGTCGTCCAGGCCGCGATCGCGTCGTTGCAGGCCCGCGAGCGGATCGACTGGCCGCAGGTCGCCGAGCTGTACCAGCGGCTGGCCGGCCTCACCGGCTCGCCGGTGGTCGAGCTCAACCGCGCGGTGGCGGTCGCCCAGGCCGGCGACCCCGGCGCGGCGCTGCGCGCCGTGGACCGCCTCGACCTGGACGGTTACCTCTACTTCCACTCCACCCGCGGCGAGCTGCTGCGCCGCCTCGGCCGCGACGCCGAGGCCAGGGCGGCCTACCGCCGCGCCCTCGACCTGGCCACCTCGACGCCCGAGCGGCGGTTCCTGACCCACCGGCTCGAACAGCTCTGAATTCCCCGGGTCCAGGGGTGTCCCCCGGGAGGCCGCCCGTTCGTCGCCTGGATATGAGCGACAACTTTTCCGGCCTTCCGCGCGGGCGGCACAGCCGCGTCGACGCCGGCCTCCAGATCGACAGCCGAGGGTGAGACACCTCGATGAACGTGTTCCTGTGGATCGTGCAGGCGCTTCTGGCCGCCTCGTTTGCTATGTCCGGCCTGGCGAAGCTCACCCGGCCGAAGGACAAGCTGGTCGGCACGTATCCGTGGATGGAGACGTTCTCCCAGGGGGCGGTGCGGCTCATCGGCGTGATGGAACTGCTCGGGGCGGCCGGGCTGATCGTGCCCGCTGCCACCGGGATCGCGCCCGTCCTGACGCCGATTGCCGCGGCCGGGCTGGCGGTGATGATGATCGTGGCGGCTGCCGTGCATGTCCGCCGCAAGGAGCCATCCGGGCTGCTGGTCACCGTCATCCTCTTCGCGCTCGCCGCGCTCGTCGCCTGGGGCCGGTTCGGCCCCTACGCCGGGTGACCGCCCTCGGCCGGCGTGGGCGTCCGGTGCTTGGAGCACCTCGCCCGGCACGACACCATCACGAAGGGAAAGAGAGACCATGAGCGGCAAGCTCGACATGACCGCGATGTACGTCGCGCACGACGCGCTGCGGCGGGAGCTGGAGCTCCTCGCCCGGACCGCGGCAAAGGCCGACGACGACCCCCGGCGCATCCTGGGCACCGCCGTCGGCTGGGAGCTGTTCAAGAAGGTCCTGCACGTGCACCACACCGCCGAGGACGACGCGCTCTGGCCGGCGATGCGCGAGGCCGCGGCCGGACGCCCCGACGACCTGGCCCTGCTGGCAGCCATGGAGGCCGAGCACGAGGCGATCGACCCGCTCATCGACGCGATCGACGCCGCGCTTGCCGACCGGGATTTCGGGCCGCAGCACCTGGGTGACCTCACCGACGCGCTCGTCGCCGGCCTGACCACGCACCTCAGGCACGAGGAGGATGAGGTGCTGCCGCTGGTCCAGGCGATCGTCACCGAGCCGCAGTGGCTGCACTTCGGCCAGGTCAACGCCCGCCTGGTCGGCCCGGACGCCTCACGGATCCTGCCCTGGATGCTGGACGGCGCGAGCGAGCAGGCCATCGCCACGATGCTGGCCCCACTACCAGAACCGGCGCGCAGGGCCTACCTGAACGAATGGCAGCCCGCCTACGCTGCCCTGGACCTCTGGGCCGCCGGAACGAGCGGCTGACAGACGGCCTCTTGCCCGCCCCAGGCGGACACCCACCCGAACACCCTATGAGCCCGAGGAGAGACCACATGTCGATCATCACCACGGCGGAACGCAACAAGGAGACGCTCCGCCGCTTCCACGACGCCGTCAGCACCGGCGACGAAGAGATCATCTCCAGGACGATCGACGAGGTCGTCCAACCGGACGTGCAGATTCGCACGTCGCTGCCGATCGAGACGACGGGGACGTCGGCGAATGAAGGAGGTGCTCGCGGTGCTGCGCCGGGCCTTCTCCGACCTCCACGTCGAGATCGAGGACGTGATCGCGGAAGGGGACAAGGTCGTCACCAGGAACACGGTCACCGGGACGCACCGGGGTGAGTACATGGGCGTGCCACCGACCGGCAAGTCCACCACGTACAAGGAGATCCTCATCGCCCGTTTCGCCGACGGACGGGTCGCCGAGACCTGGGCGGTCGTCGATGTCATGTCGCAGATGCGGCAGCTCGGCGTGTTCGCGGGACCGAACGCCTAGCGAAACGTTCACACCGATGCTCCATGCTCCGGCTCGATCGGCGAGTCCGTCGATCGGGCCGAGGTGAGTGAGCCAACTGCGAGCTGCTGGGCGTGCCGCATCCCGACCGCGCCGAGTTCCAGGATCGTTCCGCGCGACTGCTGGACACCTCCTTGTCGGCGGAGGAGCTTACCGCGGTGCGGCGAAAGGAGCGCGCCTACCTGGCCGGCCTGGTCGCCCGCGCGCAGGCCGACCCGGGCGAGGACATGCTGGGCATGCTGGTGCGTGAGCACGGCGACGATCTCAGCACCGACGAGCTCATCGGTGTCGCCGGGCAGTTGCTGCTGGCCGGACACGAGACCACCTCGAACATGCTCGGCCTGGGCACCCTGGCCCTGCTGCGGCACCCGGACCAGCTCGCGATGATCCGCGAGGACCCGGCGCGCATCGAGCCCGCGCGGTTCCCCGGCCTCGCCCTGGCAGACCCGTACGAGCAGGTGGACTTCCGGGTCTTCAGCGTCGTGTTCGGCCTGAACTCGCTACGGGTGACCTGGTGAGCTCACGGGTCATGGTGCGGCCAGGCCAAGGCGCCCGGACGTACGAGCCGGGATTCGTGCCCTCCGCAACCGGCGGACGGCGTTCTGTCCGGAAGGGAGGTGTGGCTGATGCGACGCGACCCCATCTGGAGCTGATGAGGTGATCCCGCGGTGGAGTGGTGGTGTCTGCGACACGGCAGGCGGGTCACCACCCACCGCGGGGAACCAGCGCCCGCCCGCGCGGGTTCCCGGAGCGTGGCAGTACCTGCCGCAGTGGGGGTTCGTCGAGGGTGGCGAGGACAGTCGAGTCGGACGGAACGCAATCGATGTACGCCAGGGTGCTCGCGATCGGCGAGTTTCGCGGTTTTTGGCTGGGCGGGCTGCTGTCGCGAGCGGGGTGACCAGCTCGCGCGCGTCGCGCTGGCTGGCCGACCGCTACCCGCGGCGCGAGGTCACGATCGCCTGCGATGTGACCAGGACCGTGCTCATCGGATGCGTCGCGCTACCCGGTCTCCCGCTGCCCGCGTTGTGCGCCTTGGTCTTCGCCTCGCAGCTGCTCGACTCGCCGAGCAGGGCGGCGCGCATCTCGCTGACGCCCGACGTGCTGCCCCGCGAGCTGTACCGGACCGGAGTGGCGGTCCACCAGCTCAGCGACCAGGTCGTGACGCTGCTCGGCTTCGCCGGTGGCGGCATCGTGGTGGCGCTGGCCGGCGCGGAGACGGCCATGCTCATCGACGCGGTCACGTTCGCCGCCGCCGCGCCTCTCACCCTGGCCACGGTGCGCCGGCGCCCGGCGTCCGCGGGAAGGGAGCCGGTCTCCCTCCTCGGCGGGCTGCGGCTGGTGGCCGGGCATCGCGCGTTGCGCAGCCTGCTCGGCCTGGCCATGTTGTCGGGGTTCCACGTCATCCCCGAGGCGATCGCGGTGCCGTACGCCGCCTCGTTAGGCCTGGGCACCGCGGAGGCCGGGCTCCTCATGGCCGCCTTGCCCGTGGGGAACGTCATCGGCGTGTTCGTGCTGTCCAGATTCCTGCCCGAATCGCGGCTGATGGCGCTGATGGCCCCGATGGCGGTGGCGGCCAGCGTGCCGCTAGTGGTGACCGCGGCCGATCCTGGCTACGTGCCCTTGCTGCTCCTGTGGACGATGTGCGGGGTGCTCACCGGCCACCACGTGGCGGCCAACGCGGAGTACGTGAGGATCGCGCCGCCGGAGAGCAGGGGACAGACGGTCGGCCTGGCCTCCTCTGGCATGGTCGCCGCCCAGGGGCTGGGCATCCTGGCCGGTGGCCTCCTCGTCGAAGTGGCCGGGCCGGAGTACGGCCTGGCGATCGCCGGCGCCGCCGGGCTGGCCGCGGGAGTGCCGGTACTGCTGGCCTGGAACAGGGCCGCTAGCTAGAGCGTCCCCCCGTCCACGTGATCACGATGCTCGCGCCGCTCGGGGCCGTCAGACAGCAGCCTCGTTGAGGCATCGCTGATTCACAGGCCACAGGCGTCAGAAGCAAGTAAAGGGGTGGGTGGTCTGCCGTCACATGGAACCCAACGGGTTCTGACTCTGACGCGAGCCGTCACGTTTCCAGCGTTTGCTCGCGTTCCGAACCGGCAATCGTTTCTATTCTGGCGTGCCGCCGCCCGGATCATGATCTCGTATCCGCACACGTCAGACCGTGCGATCGCGCGGGCGTCGGGACTCGGGGCCAAGGCCGTGGCCTCGGCTCCGCCCCATCCACGGGTTACTGGTCCAGCTTCGGATGGGTGAACTGGCGGCGAAGCTGGTCTTGGGTTGCGCGCGGGCGTTGTGCCAGCGGACTTAGGCACCGATCGCCGCGTTCTGCTCGTCGTGGGTGCGGTATCGGCGCTCAGGCCGTCCACTGCCCGCAGCAAACCGTCGCGGTCCAGCACATCGGCCACCACGGTCCTGGCTCCGGGAACCGACACATGGGCGTGGCGGGTGCTCAGCCCGGGCCGCCGCCTCCCGGTCCGGTCGATGTCGTAGCTGTCGCCGTCCGGATCCCGGTCTGTCAGCCTGTCCAGGATGCCCAGGCGCTCGGCGCCGAACAACGCGATGAACTATCCACCGGACCGCCGCGCGGCACTTCGCTCGACGATGACCGGCGTCCACCCGATCTGCCGCAGCCGCGCAACGCCGTAGCGATCCCACTGACGCCCAATCGGACCACCAGAGCCCGGCGGCCGGTGCTGTCCGTTGCGTCCATGATCTTCCCTCGTCGGAGGTGTATGTAGGAAGCCCCGGCCACCCACCCGGCCCCTGCCAAGGCGACCGAAGCTACCGGCCACCGGAAGCAAGGGAGCGGTCGCGGAAAGCAGGATGAGACCGCCTGCAGAGCGCGCGTCCCCTGCCCGACTTGAGCGCGAAACGCCGCCGCCATCCCGCTATTCCGATAGCAAGGCCGCCAGTTCGTTAGTTCGTCACTCCGCTATCCCCACTGTCCCGGCTGGTAGTCACCAGTGGCGGGCTGCTGGGTGATGACGTTCAGACGGTTCCAGGTGTTCATGAGGGCGATGTGGGACACCAGGGCGCCGAGCTGCGCCTCGTCGTAGTACTTGGCGGCGTTCACCCAGACCTCGTCGGGGACACCCCCGGCCGCGTCCGCGATGCGAGTGCCCTGCTCAGCCAGCTCCAGCGCGGCCCGCTCGGCCTCGGTGAAGACCGTCGCCTCCCGCCACCCCGCGACCAGGTTGAGCCGCACCGACGTTTCCCCCGCGTGCGCCGCGTCCTTGGTGTGCCACTCGATGCAGGCGGCACACCCGTTGATCTGGCTCACACGCAACGCCACCAACTCCTGCGTCACCGCAGGCAAAGCGGAGTCGTGCACGACCTTGCTCGCGGAGACGACGTACTTCGCCAGCTTGCTCATGACGGGGTTCTCGGAGGTGTTGAGTCGCGCTTCCATGATGATCCCCTCTGCCGTGTTCGCTGTCACCCCAGTGACGAACGAGCCCACCCCGAGGGGACACCAGCGCCCGAGATCCACACCTATTAGCCACTTGTCCCTGAAAGAGGCTGGCCGAATGCTCTCGGCCTCCTCCAGCCGCCCACCGGTAACCGCCACGTGGACGGCAGCGGCCGAAGCGGTGAAGCGGGCGTCCGCCGGTTCTAGGTGTGTGAGAGCGGCGGACTGGCTCAGCAAGGCATCCCGTACTGGCGGAGGTATCCACGTGGCGGTGACGGCCCCGACCAGCCCGTAGCGGAAGGCGAGCCCACGCCCGGTGACGTCGAGAATGCCCGCCGCCGTGGCTTCCTCGATGGCAGAGAGCAACGCGGCCGGTGTGGTGCCGAGCAACGACGCGGCCTGCTCGATCGGCAGCGGCCCGCCCAGCACGGCGACCGTCTCCATCAGGCTTCTGGCCTCCCCGCCCAGGGCATCGATCCAGCGTCGCACCACCGTTCGCAGCCGGGCGGGCAGATGGGCACGTGACATGGCACCACAGGACGCGTCGAGGCGCGTCAGTGAGCGGGCGACGCCACGGGCGGCCCGCGCCGACGGACCGCCCGCACGAGCTCGGGCCCGCGAGGTATCCTCGCCTCGGCCATGAGCAGGACCCGGACCGGTTTCGCGAACGGCTCGACCGCGCCGACGAGCAGCCGCCGCAGCTTCGGCAGCGGAGCCATCCCCCACAGCCGGACCATCAGCCAGAACGCGCTCTCCCCGCGATACAGCCACCATCCGCTCAGCACCGCGATCACAAGGTGAGCCACGGTCATGCCGGCGCCGGGTGTGCCCGCGTGCACGTGCTCGGCATACGCCACGGTGCCGGTGGCGCTCCTGGTGAACAGCTCGTGCAACAGGATCTGGGCCACCGCCGTCGCTGCGACGACGGCCTCGGGGCCACGCTCGCGTCCGCTGAGCACGAAGGCGAGGACGAAGGTCCCCAGCACGCCGAAGAGCAACGTCGGCACCGCGACCGGAGCGCCTCCGGCCAGGACATGGCCGCCCGCGGACATGACGACGCACACCGCGGCGAAGACGGCGGCGCGTGCAAGGCGCGAGACCCGTTCCACGGCGAACACGGCACTCATCCTTCCAGCCGGACGTCCCGGTGAGAAGTTCACCCTCCATCGAGCTTCCTTCTCTCCGGCCCGTATGGTCCCAGGTACGCGGCGGACCTGCTGAAGGTTCAGCGCTTCTCCCGCTGGCGGACGTTGCGTCAGACATCGACCCCCCTCCACATTCATCCGAACGGGACGCAAGTCGGCGCGCCGGCGGCCAATACGCCGCGTTCCTGGCGCAAGCGGCTGAGCTGGGCGAAGGTGAGCGGTGCGCGACCTCGAGGGCCTCCCGCATGGGAGGCGGCAGACGACCGAGCTCGTGCGGCAGTGCGGCGACGCGCTGAGCACCCGTGTTGACACCAAGCCAGCCTTCTGAACTGGTCAAATGCACAGCTGCCGGTGTTGCAGAGGCTGCGCCGACGGAAAGACCTGAAACGGGGCGATGTGCCACCGGCGTGGCCTATCCGATCGGAGCTTGGTCGATGCGTGACAGTTCACCGCATTTCCCCGTCCACCTGGACAGGAATCATCTGCCCGAGCCGGAGTGGGACTACCCCGGCGCGAAGATCGGCATGTACGCGACCGAGTCGACCCCCGATTTCCCGATGCCGCCCAAGGCTCCGGAAGGAGCGCCGAACATCCTGCTGATCCTGCTCGACGACGTGGGTTTCGGCTGGCCGAGCGTGAACGGCGGCTTGGTCCAGATGCCGACGGCCGAACGGCTGGCAGGCGACGGACTGTTCTACAACCAGTTCCACACCACAGCGCTGTGCTCCCCTTCACGCGCGGCGCTGCTGACAGGGCGCAATCACCACACCGTGGCCACCGGAGTCATCCAGGAGATGGCCACCGGATACCCGGGCTACAGCGGTATCATCCCGAAAGGCACCGCGACCCTCGCCGAGCTGCTCAAGCACGCCGGCTACACCTCGGCCTGGTTCGGCAAGAACCACAACGTGCCCGACAACCAGACCAGTCCGGCGGGCCCGTTCGACAACTGGCCGACGCATCAGGGCTTCGACTACTTCTACGGGTTCATCGGCGGTGAGACCGACCAGTTCTTCCCGTCGCTGTACCGGAACACCCAGCCGGTGGAGCCGCCGGCACGGCCGCAAGACGGTTACCAGCTCACGCACGATCTGGCGGACGAGTGCATCGGCTGGATCGGCAAGCAGAAGACGATCGCTCCCGGCCGCCCCTTTCTGGCCTACTTCTCCCCAGGCGCGGCGCATGCTCCGCACCAGCCGCCGCTGGACTGGCGCGGACGCAACCAGGGCCGCTTCGACATGGGTTGGGACGACTACCGCCGGATCGTGCACCGGAGCCAGCTGGAGCGCGGCATCATTCCGCCGGGCACCCGGCTCACCGAGCGGCCTGAGCAGATCCCGTCCTGGGACAGCCAGCACGCCGAGCATCGCCGGCTGTTCGCCCGTCAGGCGGAGAACTTCGCCGATTTCCTCGAACACACCGACCACGAGGTAGGCCGCGTCGTCGACGCGATCGAAGAGCTCGGCGAGCTGGCCAACACTCTCGTGATCTACATCATCGGCGACAACGGCTCCAGCGCCGAAGGATCACTCGTCGGCACCCCTAACGAGATTATGAGCCTCAACGGCCGCCAGCCCACGATCGACGAGGCCATCGGTTTCATGGACTCCTGGGGGCTGCCCGGCACCTCGCCGCACTACGCCGTCGGCTGGGCCCATGCCGGCGACACTCCCTTCCAATGGACCAAACAAGTGGCCTCGCACTTCGGCGGTACCCGCAACAGCATGATCGTGTCGTGGCCGGCGCGCATCCCCGACACCGGCAAGGTGCGCTCCCAGTTCCACCACGTCATCGACGTCACCCCGACGCTGCTCGAAATCGTCGGCATGACCCACCCCAAGGAAGTGAACGGCTACGTCCAGAAGCCGATCGAGGGAACCAGCTTCGCCTACACCTTCGACACCGCCCATGCCGACGCACCGAGCCGCCACACGCGGCAGTACTTCGAGATGCTGGGCAACCGGGCGATGTACGCCGACGGCTGGATCGCCTCCTGCCGCCACGGCCGCCTGCCCTGGGAGACTGCACCCTCCTCCCACGGCTGGGAAGAGGACGTGTGGGAGCTGTACAACCTCGCTGACGACTTCAGCCAGGCCGTCGACCTGGCCCGGCAGGAGCCGGAGCGCCTGCGGGCGCTGCAGGACATGTTCATGGCCGAAGCCGCCCGCTACAACGTCTTCCCCCTCGACGACCGCTTCGCCGAACGGCTCGACGTGACCCTGCGGCCCAGCCACTTCGCCGGCCGCAACCGCGTCACCTTTCACGAGGGCATGGTCCGCCTACCGGAAGGCAGCGGACCCAAGCTCGTCAGCGTCCCGCTCACCGTCACGGCCAAGGTCGACATCCCGGATCCCGGCGCCGAGGGCGTGATCTTCGCCGTCGGCGGCGACGCCGGCGGGTGGTCCCTGTTCGGCTGGCAGGGCCACGCCCGCTTCCACTACAACTTCTTCGGCCTGCGCCGCTACGACCTGCTCTCTCCCGACGCACTCACACCCGGCGGCCACACCATCGAGGTGACGATCACACCGCAGACCGCACGGCCGGGCGGCCCCGCGGACGTCACGATGTCCATCGACGGCACCCCCGCAGGAGTGAAGCATCTGCCCGAGCAGATCCCGCAGAGGTGCGGCGCCGAATGCATGGATGTCGGCATGGACTGCGTCTCACCCGTCTGCGACGACTACGCCGACAAGGGCCTGTTCCCCTTCACCGGCAAGATCCACGAGGTCACCTTCGACTTCCCGAACGTCACCCCACCGACCGGGCACGAACGGCTGGAACTGGCCACCCGGATGGACTGACCGGCCATCAGCACGATCGGTGATGTGCGATCCTTTGGTCAAGAGGTGAGTGAACTGCAGGTGGAGCGGCAGGGCGTCCGGATCAAGACGTGCATCAGGCGGTCTTGGGGGTGGCGCGCATGCTGATGTACACGCAGGGAGTGCCGTTGGACAGGGTGGTGAAGACGATGGGGATGTGATCCTCTCCGTGAGGGCCGCCGGAGGCGGCGAACACCGTACGGTCGATGGTTTGGGACACCGGCACCAGGCTCGACTCTATGGGCGGGGAGAGGTCCTTCATGTCGTCGACGAACTCGTAACGGATGCGCGGACCACCGTCGTCGGTCTGGAAGACGGTGGTGATGACGCCCTCGCGCTTGTACGTGCCCACCAGGTGTGTCATGTCCACCGTGGGCAGGGTCGCGGGCGGGGCGAAGGCGTCCGGCATGCGGGCCTCGGCCACTTCGGCTGCCAGTTCGCGGACCAGGTCGTCGTAGAGTCTGGTGAAGCTGCCGCCGTTGGCCAGCAGGACGACGGCGAAGCCCGCGTCCGGGATGACGCGCAGGTAGGAGTGCTGGGTGACGGCGCTGCCGTCGTGGCCGAAACCGAAGACGCCGTTCCAATCGTGCAGGGTCCAACCCAGGCCCCAGCCGTCGGCGGAGACGGTCCACTTGTCCGGGCTGTCGACCTGGCGGCACTGCATGGCCGCGACCGCGTCGGCGGACAGGACGCGGGTGCCATCAGCGGCGATGCCACCGTCGAGGTGCATCTTGGCAAAGCGCGCGACGTCGCCCGCCGAGACAATGACCCTGGCTCCCGGCGCGACGCCGCGTGGCATCAGGTCCCAGGCCGGTGCCGGTTCGGGGTCCTGGCCGGGCGCGCCCATGTGGCCCATCGCCGCGCGGAACCGCAGTGCCTCCTCCGGCAGCGTCATTGAGTGCTCGAGTCCGAGCGGGGTGAACAGCCGATCTTTGAGTGCCTGGTCCCAGGTCTGCCCGGTCAGTACTTCGATGATGCGGCCGAGGACGACGTAGCCGACGCCGCCGTAGGTGAACCCCGTTCCGGGCGGGACGTCCAGTGCCACGCTCCTGGCGGCTTCAACGTACTTCGCCAGGCAGTCATCCCCGCGGCCTGAGTCGTAGTAGAAATCAGTGGTCATCCCACCGGTGTGAGACAACAACTGCCGGACCGTGATCGTCTTGGTGGCCTCCGGGTCGGGTGTGGCGAACTCCGGCAGCACGCTCACCACCGTCGCGTCCAGATCTAGGTCGCCGGAATCGATCAGCTGCATCACGAGCGTAGCGGTGTAGATCTTGGCCAGCGAGCCAGCCAGGAACACCGAGTCGGTGGTCACCTCCACACCGGTGCCCCGGTGCAGCGCGCCGCTGGCCAACTCGTGCACAGTGCCGCCGGCCAGGACAGCCAGCGACGCCCCCGGCACGCGGTGCACGGCGCGCAACTCGTCGAGCCGGGCCTGCCAGCGGGCAGCGTCGAATGCAGGTGATGACATGAAGATTCCTCTCAGGGCCAGTGGCCGTACATCGTGCGGTCTCCGCACACCGTACGGCCCACGCACAGTGTTCGCAAGCCGTACACTGTGCCTTGGTCATCGTCATGAGGCGACAAGGAGGCGGCATGCCACCTGATGAGCAGTCATTCCCCTCGGTCTGGACCCGTCCGCATCCGCAGCGGCGCGAGCAGCCGGCGCTGAACCGGGAGCAGATCGTGGCCGCGGCACTCGAACTGCTGGACGCCGAGGGCATCGACGCGCTCAGCATGCGCAAACTCGGCACCCGCTTGAACGCCGGAGCCACCTCGATGTACACGCACGTGGCCAACAAGGACGAACTGATCGAACTGGTCGTCGACGAGGTCTACGGCGAGATCGAAGCACCGGCCACCAACGATCCGGAGGGGTGGCGAGCGGCCATCACCGGCTGCGCCCACAGCATGCGCGCGACACTCCTGCGCCACCCGTGGATCGTCTCCGTGCTCGGCGAAGCCGGCCTGGCCTATCTGGGGCCGAACATGTCGCGACTGCAGGAGGCCATGCTCGCCGTGTTCGAAGAAGGCAGCTTCACCCTGCAAGCGGCCAACCAGGCCACGAACACCCTCATGGCCTACATCATCGGGATCTCGACCAGCGAAGCCGCCTGGCTGACCACCCTCGCCCGCAGCGGCCGAAGCGAACAGGAATGGGCCGACCGGCTATGGCCCACCGCGCTGCAGGCCGTAGAGGCATATCCACGACTGCGAAGCCTGTACGCCGTGCAACGCGCCCAGAGCCTGAGTGACGCCCGCGACGACGACTTCGACATCGGGCTCGAATGCGTCCTGAACGGCGTGGTCGCTCGCCTCGCCCATCACGCGGCCCCCTAACGAGGGAGGCAACACCTTGACCGGCGCCTCCATCGCCATCATGCCAGCCTGGTCTCGTCGCTCACGCCGACGCGGCAGCGACGATCGCGCACAACAGCCCGAGCATGTCACCACGGTGCAAGATCGTGATGGCGCGCATCCGATCCTGGCCCCGCTGCTGCAGCTGGAGCAATGATCGAAACCGGTGGATCAGCCGGGAAGCCTGCCGAGCCGGATCGCGCGGTCGGCGGGCGATCTGGTCGGCAGCGTCGCGCGGGCCGGGCTCGCCGGCGGCCTGCGGCGGTGCCGGTGCTGAGCCGGGCACGTCAGGCTGGTCTCCCCCAGTTTGGCCGCATGACCGTCAGCAGCGTGACCAGGGTGTCGCGCACCAGGTCGGCGTGGCCATCGTCGGTCAGGTCGGCCCTCCCTCCCCGCTACGAGACGGCCCTGCCTGTTCTCGAGACGTCAAGCCGACGCTCGGACTCCTGTCCGGTGTACTGAGCGGTCCAGGTCTCGTGTGGCCAGGAACAGAAGTATCGCCCACACGGCGCAGTAGCCGCCGGAGATCGCTCCTCCCCGGTCAGTGAACAGGCCGGTGCCCAGCATGCCGATGCCGCCCACCCGGTAGCTGGCAGGCGACACACCTTGACTGCCAACCTGCCGCTGCGCCCGGCCCGCGAGCCTCCCCCCTACAGGGGATCCCGCTCCCCGCGGGGAGGGACCTCCCGCCAGTGCGGCGGCGCAATCTTCTGCGAACGGATCAACTACTCCGCCCTCGTCGCCTCGGAGCCAGTGCGCGGGACGATCCGGCGGAAGAGGGCAAGAAACCTCCCCGCCGTGTCCATGCCGCCGTCGACACGGAGGTCACCACCGACCACCGCTTCTTCGGGAGAACGCACGCCTCTGAGCAGCGAGGCGAGGGTGGCCGTGTCGGTATCGAGGGTGACGTCGGGGTGCTCAAGCGTGCCACGGGCGATGGCGATCTCGCCGCCGGTGACCACGACGCGAAACTCGTCCCCGCCAAGCCGTACCGCTGCCCTGATCTCGACATCGCCGGACTGCCCGGGATCGAACAACGCTTTCAACGACAGAATGAGCGAGTCGACGCCGATCGGGGCGTCGAGCGGCAGCGAGGAAGAACCTCCTGCCCAACGCCCGAGCCCGGTCACCACCGGCTCGAGCCCCATCCCCCACTCGGTCAGTTCGTAGACGGGAACGCCCGCCGGCGGGGGCAGCTGGCGGTGCCGGACGACACCGCTTTCCTGGAGCTGGCGGAGCCGCTGGGACAGCATGTCCGGGCTGGCGCCGGGCAGCCCGGCTCGCAGGTGGGTGAATCGCTTGGGGCCGAGCAGCAACTCGCGCACGATCAGCAGGCTCCAGCGCTCGCCGACCAGGTCGAGCCCGTGCGCCACCGCGCACCCGTCATCGTATTTGCGCCTCCCTACCATGCCGTCGATCCTACCGCGCCGATTCAACAGTCCACGCGCTAGGTTGTTTTTTCCAATCATCTAGTTCTATTGTTCAACCACGGACCTTCCGACCGCGGGAGGTACTCAACCGGGAAAGGTGGCCACCGTGCCCCTGATCTTTATCGAAGGCCCACAAGGGATCCTGCCCGACGCCAAGCGTGAGCTGATGCGAGAAGTCACCGAGGCGCTCTCCGACACGTACCACGTTCCTGACGTGCGAATCTTCGTGCGTGAGCACCCTGGCGCGAACGTCGCCCAGGATGGTCTCTCGGAGGCCGAGGACATCCGGCCGGTCTGTTTCCTGGAGGTGCCGGAACTCCGTGATCTCGATGCGAGGAGAGTGCTGGTCAAGAGGATCCAGGACGCAGTGGCTGCGGCCTATCAGGGCATCGCCAACACGGACGAGCTTCTCGTCATGATCAACCACTACCCGCTGGAGAACGTGGGATTCCACGGCCGCCTCCAGGCCGACGACCCCCAGATCGTCGGGCTGATGGAGCGGTTGAACCGTTAAGAACGGACGGCGGGACCGATCGACTGGTCCCGCCGTCCCGTCCGACGGCGAGCGCTCCTCCATGCAAAGGGCGGGGGCCCGTCACACTCCCTCGTGAGCAGGCGTTCGTGCATGCCGCCGCGACCGAGATGCCGCGCGGGCTGGACCTGGAGCGCGGCGCTGCACCATTCAACGACGCGCGGACGGCACGGTGCGTTACCTGATCATCGGCCGGCGCTTCAAGGGCGTCACGGACGAGGACGGCAACACGATCCCGGGCGGCGAGCGACGGGGATGAGGTCGTGTTACTAGGCGTTCTTGCGATTTCGCTAGGCCTCATGCTGCCGACCTGCACTCTCACCCTCCATCGTGCCCCAGAAACCCCGATGAGCCGCGGAACGCGAGTGAGAGACAACTCGCGAATGGGCTCCTACGCGGAGGTGCGGACCCTGGTACCCCATCGACGCCTCAAGTTCCGCTAAGGGGGGTTTGCTTGGCTGAGAGTCGTGCCATGTGGAGGTCGCTGAACCGGCTCACACAGCAGGGCTGCACACGTGGTCGACTCGGGCGTCGAAGGCTGGATCTCTGACATCCACGCGTGGCCGCCTGCGAGCACGTCCCGGCCGAGCGGAGTCAGACTATGGAGCCACGTATCTGCCGTTCCGGGTCGAGGTCACCAGGCCGCAGTTGCGCAGGATTGCCGTGTGCTCGCTGGTCGAGGAGAGGGACATTCCGGTGCGGGCGGCCAGTTGGGTGGCGCCGGTCGGGACGGTGAAAGCCCTTAGCAGAGCGGTTCGCGGTCCACCGATGAGCGCGGTCAGGTGCCGGTCGGTGCCGCTGTTGTGGTCATTCGGTTGCATCCAGTGCTGCGGCGGATCTATGGGATAGACAAGGATCGGGTCGAGTTCGACGTTGGCCAGGGTCACCGGGGCGCCTCGGCAGAAAAACGAAGGTGGACCGCCCCGGCGAAGTTGGAGGCTACTTCGCTTGGTTTTCGGTCGATACGGGCGCGTTGCCGTGTGACCGGTAGAACGCTTCCTCGTACTCGCGCGGGGGAACGTTCCCGCAGAAAAAATGTACCCTTTCCATGTTGTACCACGCCACCCATTCCATGGTGGCGATCGTCACATCCATGACATTCTTCCAGCCGCCATGGAAATCGATGAGTTCCTTCTTGTAGAGACTGTTGAGCGATTCCGCGGCGGCATTATCGTAGGGGTCGCCTTTGCTGCCCACCGAACGGTCCGCGCCGATCTGATCTAGACGCTCGGCGTAGCGAATAGACGTGTATTGCTCGCTCCACGTCCCGGCGAATGGGGGCTCTCGGAAGTTAAGCGGGAATGGCACGGTTTCGGCTCTCTCGTGTGGTTGCGCAGCGTGACCGGAGGCGTTGGTTGGCCGGGTTGCGGAAGCCGTATGCGCAGCGGGCTTCGAGTTTGA